>NZ_QKML01000013.1:0-196701 GCF_003208455.1 Rhizobium sp. UGM030330-04 | reverse complement strand
ATCCGGGCGGGCGGAGCCGACCTCCCACCACAAGGGCAGCGCATCCTCATCCAGCCATTTCCGTAATGTCCCGACCTCTTCGCAAAGCGCCTGGGCGGCACTCGGAAATTGCACTGTCATAGTTCAACTCTCTGTTTTGCGTCGTCTCGACGACGAATGCGCTAAGGGCGGGCGAAAACAAAGGCATTAACTGGTGCATTAAGGCGGCATCAGGGCATACTGGCTCCGAAAACACCGATACCCATATTCCCTCCACTCCCGAAAGATCCATGTTTCGGCCTGGCCATACGGTTTCAACATTACGCAAAATGCACTTCAATACGGGCAAGATTTCATCGCTCTTTGGCCGCCTGACCGGTGGCCGATCCGCGCGAGTGCGCATTACGCCGCGTTACAACCGCCACCCGCACCCCACCCGGCGTCGGGCTTGGAATGAAGCCGCAGTCTTCCTGAAAGTTGGCGATGTGGTCGAACTCGGCATTGATGGCCTTGGCAGGCAGCGCCAAATCGTGACAGCATTCCGTATATAGATGCAGCAGGGAATGATGACGGGAATGACAGTGATCGAAGAACTGGCGCGAAGATATGTGCAGGCAGACCTTGCTGGCACAAAAATTCCTCTGGCCGAGTTGGAGACGGATAGCCTTGTTCCGGCCGATTTCGAAGCGGCAATGGCCGTTCAGCGCACATTCACCGGGCTTGCCGGCAAGCCGGTGAAAGGCTGGAAACTGGCAATTCGCCCGGATGGTCAGGCCGTTGGTGCCCCGATGCTGGATTGTCACCGGACCGATGATGACAATGTCGCCGTCTTCCCCAAGGGCGGGACGGAAGGCATCGAGGTTGAAATCTGCTTCACGCTCGCCTCCGACATCCCTGCCGCGGGTGGAATTTCCTTCAGCAGGGCCGATCTGATACGGCATATCGACAAGGTCCATCTCGGTGCGGAGCTGCTCCGCTACAGGCTGGTCGAGAAAAACCAGGTGCCCTTCCCGCTGTTTCTGGCCGACCGCCTTGCCAATCATGGCTTCATCGTCGGTCCGGAAGTGGATCACGGCATTCTGGAGGCCTTTTCCGGGGATGAAACGGGCCTGCCACATCTGACCGTGACGGAGCGTTCGGTGAACGTGTTTGATGCTGCGGCAAGACATCCAAACGGCGATCCACTTGCGCCGCTGGTCGCCTTTGCCAATGCTCCCATCAACAAGGGCGACCTGCTCAAGGCGGGGCAGGTGGTGACGACGGGCAGTCTCTGCGGCGTGATACCCGGCACTCTTGCCGACGATACGCATGTGGCACTCAAGTCGGCTGGTGCCTTCACGCTGTCCGGCCTTAAACCCCAGGCGTCATCCCCCGCGGATGATGCTTAAGCCACCTCACCCCGTTTGCTCGTCTCCACCCGGCCCGAAAACCAGTTCGCCAGAACCGCGCCGGAAATATTGTGCCAGACGCTGAAAATGGCGCTCGGAACCGCGGCGAGAGGTGAAAAATAAGCCGTGGCGAGTGCGGCGCCAAGGCCGGAGTTCTGCATGCCCACCTCGATCGCAATGGCCTTGCGTTTGGCGAGCGACAGGCCCGTTGCCTTTGCCGCGAGATAACCGAGGAGATAGCCAAGCCCGTTATGCAGCACGACGACAGCGAAAATCATCAGTCCGGACTGGGCGATCGCGGCTTTTGATCCTCCCACGACGGCCGAAACGATGAGGACGATGCCGATGACGCTCACAAGCGGCAGTGCCGGAACGGCGGTCTTGACGAGGCCGGGCAGGAGTTTCTGCAGGGCAGCGCCGAGGGCGAGCGGAACCAGAACGACCTTGACGATGCTGAGGAACATGGCCCAGCCATCAACGGGCAGGAACTGGCTCGCAAGCAGCCAGACGAGGAATGGCGTCACCAGCGGCGCGGCAAGCGTGGTTACCGAGGTGCAGGCCACCGACAGCGCGACATCGCCTTTGGAGAGATAGGTCATGACGTTGGAAGAGGTGCCGCCCGGGCAGCAGCCAACCAGAATGACGCCAGCGGCGACTTCCGGCGGCATGGGAATGATCCGGGTCAGCAGCACCGCCAGAAGCGGCATGATGAGAAACTGGCCGAGTACGCCGATCGTCACATCGAACGGCCTTTTGACGACCTCCCTGAAGTCATCGACCGAGAGAGTGAGCCCCATGCCGAACATGATGATCGACAAAAGTGTGACGATCCACGGTGCAATCTGTTTGAACGTATCCGGAAAGAAAAAGCCAAGCACGGCGAACAGGATGACCCAGGCGGCAAAGGTCTTGCCCACGAAAGCCGAAACGGCTGCCAGCGTTTTCATGTCTATACTCCCAAAATGAACACCTGACCCGTCTAGTCGCCGGGCTCGCTGTGTCAAGGCCACAACGGACTTCAACTGCCGGCATACGGACCATTTGGAAAAATCCGGGCGTCAATACGGAGGCAAGCGGGCTTTTGACGATATCTAATCGCAATCCCTGCCCCACCCGCTATCCGGGCCTGGCAGAAAATAAGTCCGGCATCCGATATCCACGTCTTCACCCCTCAAAATACCTCTTGACCTCAACCATGGTTGAAGTTCTAGAAGTGATGTCACCTTGTTTTCGCAAGGCTCTTTCCATGCTCTTGAGCGAACAGTTGACAAAGGATACCCCATGGCTTTCCAGCTTCCCGATCTCCCCTATGCCCATGATGCGCTGGCCCACTCGGGCATGTCCGAGGAGACGCTGAAGTTTCATCACGATCTCCATCACAAGGCCTATGTCGATAACCTCAACAAGGCGATATCAGGTACCGAATGGGAAAAAAGCAGCCTCGAGGACATCGTCCGCGGCACCTATGAGAAGGGCGCGGTGGCGCAGTCCGGCATCTTCAACAATGCCTCCCAGCACTGGAACCACAATCTCTTCTGGGAGATCATGGGGCCGGGAAACCATGCCATCCCGAAGGCGCTGGAAGACGCGCTGACGCAATCCTTCGGTTCGGTATCGCTGTTCAAGCAGAATTTCGCCCTTGCCGGCGCCTCGCAGTTCGGCTCGGGCTGGGCGTGGCTGGTGGTGGATACCGACGGCACGCTGAAAATCACCCGCACCGAAAACGGGGTCAATCCGCTCTGCTTCGGGCAGAAGGCGCTTCTTGGCTGCGATGTGTGGGAACACAGCTATTACATCGATTTTCGCAACAAGCGTCCGGCCTATATCGAGAACTTCCTCGACAATCTGGTGAACTGGCAGGCAGTGGCCGCCCGCCTCTGATCTAAGCCCCACCGATCCGGCCGGCCCCGCTGCCCCGGGCGACTGGCCGGATCAGGCGCAGCCGGACAGCCGCCGTCCGGCTGCAACTCCATTCGAGCATTGCCATGCCCTATGTCGTCACCGAAAACTGCATCGCCTGCAAATATATGGACTGCGTGGAGGTCTGCCCGGTCGAATGTTTCTACGAAGGCGAGAACATGCTCGTCATCCATCCCGACCAATGTATCGATTGCGGCATCTGCGAACGGGAATGTCCTGCGGCGGCAATCCGGCCGGATACCGAGGCGGGGCTGCATGTCTGGCTCGACCTCAACCGCCACTATTCCGGCATCTGGCCACGCGTGCATCAGAAAAGGACGCCGCCTGACAATGCCGACATCATGAATGGCGCCGCAGCCAAGTTTTCCATTTTTTCGAAGAATCCGGGAGCGGGCGGTTAGCCCGGCACTGCATGTCTCATAATCTCAGGCTGATCGATGGCGGTGTCGTCAATCACGCGCATATCCCGCTGAAAGCCTCGGCCTCCCCGGCGATCTCACCGCGTGAATTCAAGGATGCGATGGCCGGCCTCGCCTTCACCGTGGCTTTGGCCGCCGTCGCCCATGCCGGAGAGCGGATCGGGCGAACGATCACCTCCTTCATGCCGCTCAGCGCGGAGCCACCGCTTCTGATGATCTCCATCGACGCCAGCAGCCGCATGGTCGATCTCATCGCCGCAAGCCGACGCTTCTCCGTCGCAGCCCTTGCCCAAGGGCAGGAGGAAATTGCCGACGTGTGTGCCGGAAAGGGCAACCTGCCGGACCGGTTTTCCGTTGGCGACTGGGATATCTGGCCTTCGGGAAACCCGAGACTTGCAGATACGCTGCTGTCCATGGATTGCGAACTCGTCGGCTCCATCGATGCCGCCGACCACATCCTGTTCGTCGGGGCCATCGTCGAAGCGACGTCTGAGCCGACGCGCAAAGCCCTGCTCTGGAGTGAGCGCTCCTACACCGGCACGGGGGAACGCGGAGCCAACTCCTGAAGGGTTTCAGGCGTTGCCATGAGGGCAATAGCTAGAGAAAAGCCGTGGAATGGGGATGATCGTCATTGTTTGCCCGGGCAAAGCTTCCCGGAGCAACGCCCATTCTCCGGCGGAACGCGGTGCTGAATGCGCTGGCGGATTCATAGCCGATTTCATCGGCAATGCGGTCGAGCGATTTTACCCCGCGCATGAGGGCATCTCTCGCAAGCGCCATCCGCCACCGGGCGAGATATTCGATCGGCGCGCAGCCCACCATGTCAACGAAGCGCGCGGAAAAGGCCGAACGCGACATGCCGGCGATTCCCGCCAGTTCCGCAACCGTCCAGCCCACACGAACATCTTCATGCATCGCCGATAATGCGCGGGCAAGGCCGGGTAAACGCATTGCCTTTACCAATCCCGCAGGAATTACCGCATTGCCCGCTCCCGGCCGGCGCAGCGCTTCCACCAGAAGAACTTCCAGCATACGCCGGATGATCAGCTCCTTGCCCGGATCCTCCCCGGCGCATTCCTCTGACAGTAGCTCGATCAGCCGCGCCAGCCGGGATGCGCCTTTCTCCTCTGCCGGCACGTAGATCATTTCGGGCATCAGTGACAGCAGAAGTGAAGCATTGATGCGTTCGAACCGGAAGCTGCCGCCCAGCGCGACAAAATCGGGCGCACCCTCCTGTTCGCCATGACGGACAGCCCGATCGTGCGGTTCGACGGGAACACATTCGACATCGGTCTCGCTGCAAAGCGAAAAAGCCGGCGTTGTGGGCAGAAGCAGGAAATCTCCGCATGTCAACCTGAGAGGAGCCCGGCCTTCCATCATCACCCATGCCGCACCGGCAAGGACGAGCGCGAAACCCGGCGCATCATGCGGACGATAGCGCACTCCCCATCTGCCCTTGCCGGAAATCGGCTTCGAGACGGCGGCGCTGGGTCGCAAAAGGTCGACGATATCGCTGAGAGGATCCATATTTGGACGATCAATAACAAATAATAGCCATTTTAGCATATATCATCCAGCTCAGCCCGTCTATCTCCTGCACATCAACAACGGAGATTTACCATGACCAACACCATCCTCATCACCGGCACGTCGTCGGGTTATGGCAAAGCGATTGCCGAACTGTTCCTCGCACGCGGCTGGAACGTCATCGCCACCATGCGGCGTCCAAGCGCTGCCCGCTTTGCTGACGATACCGGCCGGTTGCGCGTGCTGTCGCTGGATGTGACAGACGGGGATAGCATTGCGGCAGCGATCGATGCGGCCGGCCCGATCGACGTGTTGGTGAATAATGCCGGCATCGGTATGGTCGGCGCCTTTGAGGCTACACCGATGTCGGCGGTGCGCACGATCTTCGACACCAACAGCTTCGGTGTGATGGCCATGACACAGGCCGTCATCCCGCAGATGAGAAAACGCCAGTCCGGCATGATCATCAACGTCACGTCCAGTGTTACGCTTGCTTCTTTCCCGCTTGCCGCCGCCTATACCGCCAGCAAGCAGGCCATTGAGGGATTTACCGGCTCGCTCACGCATGAACTGGCTCATTTCAACATTGGCGTGAAGCTGGTCGAGCCGGGTTATGCCCCGACAACCAGCTTCACGAACAACGCCATTCTGCCGCTTGAGCAGCTGCTTCCCGAAGATTACATGGGCTTTGCAGGACCAATTCTCGAAACTTTCGCCCAACCGGCTTTGACCACCCATGAAAGTGATGTCGCCGAAGCGGTTTGGAGCGCGGTGCATGACACCTCGGGACAGCTCCACTTTCCAGCGGGCGCGGATGCCGTCGCTCTGACCCGCAAACACTGACCTTCAGAAAGCAGCAGGATGCCGAGTGTCTGAAGAGCACCCGGCTTCTGCATTTCAGGAGATTCACGCGGGCTCCGCCGGCAGTTTCTGCCTGATTTCCGGCCAGAGCCCTTCCGTCACCGCCATCAGCGCCGGCGTTGCGGCGGCGACCCAGGGGATGTCGCGGCCAGAGCGCGTTCCGATACGGACATCGAGACCCGCTTCCCTTGCGAGAACGACGCCGCCGGCGATATCCCACATGGTCGTCAGCTTCTGCAGATGGCCGTCGAAGATACCGCGCGCGGCAAAGGCAAGGCCGATCGATGTCGAGCGGATGGATTCCACCACCCAGCCCGCATGCCGAAGCCCGACGGTAAGAGCCGCCACCTCTTCCGCATCGGCAGCGGCGCTGTCGCCGAGCGACATGACCTGCACATCCTCGAAGGGCACATGGCGGGCAAGCGGTTTGCCGTTCAGCATCAGCCCGGTTCCATCCGCCGCCGCATAAATGTCCTTGAACATCGGCATGGCGACGACACCGAGTTCCGGCTGGCCGTTGCGCACGAAGCCGAGGGAGATGCCCCAGAGCGGCGAACCGCGCAGGAAATTGGTGGTGCCGTCGATGGGATCGATGATCCAGTAAGCGTCATCGGCAACGCCGCCCATTTCTTCCCCCAGCACCGTTTCTCCGGGAAAGGCCGCCGCCAGACGGTCGCGCACCAGCTTTTCGACTGTGGTATCGGCTTCCGAGACGAAATCCTGAAAACCCTTCGTCCGGGCGGCGATGGCGTCGCGGGCCTCGAAAAAGCGAAGGGCAAGGCCCATCGCTTCCTCGATGATGGCGACGGCGCGTTCGAGACGCTCGCTCATCGTGTCCACGCCCTGCCCGTCTCGCCGGCGCCCGCCTTCAGCCAGTTGGTGAAGGCTTCGACTTCATCGGTCTGGATCGCGCCGACGCCCGCCCCGGCAAGAGCACCCCAGACGGATTCGGGATTTGAAAGCGCACGCGTATCGTTGAAATCAAGGCAATGGGAAACGTCGAGCGAGTTGATCCAGAGGCGGATATTCTGGCGCTCCATCTCGGCACGGCCCTCGGCCAGATCGGCAATATCGGTAAATTTCACTTCGATCATCGGCGCCTTCAAGGCTTCGATCCGGCGCAGGTCCTCGGCAAACCTGCCCTTTCTCACCGGGAACATCGGCATATGCGGGATCTTGCCGAACCAGTCGGTCTCCAGCACCTCGAAACGATCGGCCTCGGGATCGATATCGGTCTTCACCAGCACCTGATCCTCGACGCCAAGCCGCAGCACGGTTTCCATGACCTGCGGCAGATCGCGGGTGAATTTGGTGTCGATATTGACGGTGATCCTGCCGCGCGCCTCTTCCAGTAATTCCTCCAGCGTCGGCACGCATTCATCGGTCACGCCAGCCGCATCGCCGCCCGCGCCGGCCTTCAGCTTCGCTGCGCGGACCACCTCGAAAGGCAGTGCGCTCACGGTGCCCTTGCCCGTCGTGGTGCGGTCGAGCGTTTCGTCATGAATGACGACCAGCCGGCCATCGGCCGTCGCCTGCGTGTCTATCTCGATCATCTCGACGCCGGCGGCAACCGCGGCGCGGACGGAGGCGAGCGAGTTTTCGGCGGTGGCGGTCCAGAATCCGCGATGGGCGATGGTGAGGATGGCCGGATTGTCGCGTGAGCAGAGCGCAAGCACATTGCAGGCAGTGGAGGTCTTTCGGGAGGTGGCAAGGGTCTGGTGCATGATTTTCACTTTCGGACGTTGCAATTACCGGGGTTTGAGCGCCCGGATCAGATTTTCCCCATGCCCGCCGCCATCAGATCGTCGCGCAGGATGCGGCCGGCGATGATGAAGACGATGAGTGCGGGAAGAAGCAGGATGAAGGAGACGATGGAGGCGAGCGGCAGCTGCATCGAATAGGGATCGAGATACATGTAGAGCTTGATCGGCAGCGTCTCGACAACAGGCGCCCCGACGATGAAGGACTTGTCGAATTCCTCGAAGCTGCCGATGAAGGACATCAGCCCCCCGGCGAGAAGGCCCGGCACCGCCAGCGGCAATATGATGTGCAGGACGATGCCGATTGTTCCCGCGCCAAGCGAGCGGGCGGCATGGATGAGATCGTCTGGAATGGTTTCCAGCGCCGCCGTCATCAGCCGGATCATCAGCGGCAGGGTGCCGACGATCTGCACGAGAATGACCCCCGTTACCGAATAGGCAAGGCCGAAGAGAAGAAACACCTGCCCGATGCCGACGGCGACGACCAGCCCCGGAATGATGATCGGCGCCAGAATGAAAATCTCCACCAGCCGTTTCAGCCGGAAGGGAAAACGCGCCATGGCCCAGGCCGTGGGTAACGCGATGGCCGCCGTCAGGAAGGTGACGACGATGGCGATGAGGATACTGTTGATCGCGGCGCGGATAAGGCTTGCATCGCCGAGAATGCCCGCCCAGCGCGCCGTGGTGTAATGCTCCGGCACGACAAGCGGCGGCGACCAGCCATCTGCGACGCTCCAGAGGAACATGAGAGCCAGCGGCACGGCGATGGCGAGCGTCAGCACGCCATAAAGACCGATGGAGACGAAAATCCTGTCCTCCGGCGTAAAGGCACGGCGGCGGGGAGTGATTGTAGGTTCAATGGTGATAGCGCTCATCATGCGTCTCCGCGGGTTTGGCTGGGGCCGATGCGGGATGTCAGCGAATAATAGAGAATGAGGACGGAGACCGCGAAAAGGCTCAGCACCATGCCCATGGCATAGACCTGATTAAAACGGCCCTGATTGAACTCCTGGATCATCAGCACCGAAAGCGGCCGGGCCGTCGGCGGGCCGACGATATCGGGAATGGCATAGGAGCCCATGGAGCCGATGAAGGTCAGAAGAATGGCGGCGGTGATGCCGGGCATGGCGAGTGGCACTTCCACGAAGAAGAACGTCTTCAGCCGCGAAGCGCCAAGCGTGCGCGAGGCATGACGTATATCCTCGGGAATGGCCGCAAAGGCGCTGGTGATGATCAGCGTCATGAAAGGTATCTGCTTCCAGACGCTGGCGAGAATGACACCGATGCCCCAGTCGTCGCGCACGAGCTTGGGCAGTTCCAGCCCGAGCGGCGCGACCAGCCGGTCGAGGAACCCGCCCCTTTCGAAAACCACGATCACCATCAGGCCGACGATGATGCCCGGCACCGCCATCGGCAGCTTGTAAAGGCCGCTGAACAGTTTTCGCCCGAGAAAGCTCTTGCGGATCAGAAGCGCCAGTGGCACCGAAACCGCAAGCGAGACGATGACGGGCATGACGCCGTAATAGATGGAGGTCGTAAGACCACGGATCATCGACGGGCGGGTGAATATTCGCTGGTAGAACATCAGCGTGAAGCTGCCATCCTCCTGCCTGAAACTACCGACCAGCGCCGACAGCAGCGGCCCGCCGAAGAAGACCAGAAGATACCCGACACCCGGCAAAAGCAGGAATAGAAGCTGGGCGCGCCTGTTTCGAAGGAGCCCGGCCATCATGCCGCCTCCCCCGCCATCCTGTCATCGAGAAGATGGACCGAACCGGGAAACTGCAGGGCGACCTTCTGCCCGGCATCGATCAGAGTTTCAGCACCGGACTGGCTGATCCGGATCTGGCGGCCGCCGATCTCGACCGTATAGAGCGCATTGGCGCCCATGAAAGAAACGGCGGAAACCGTGCCCTCACCGGCCTGATCGGCGCGGATCTGGATGTTTTCCGGACGAACGGAAATCTGGACGTTGCCGGCGGCAACCCGGTCAAGCGTCACGGACTGCCCCCAGGGCAATTGCGCCTGCTGACCCTCGGCGGAGACCGGCAAAAGATTGGTCTGGCCGAGAAATCCGGCGGTAAAGGCGTGTTTCGGCGCGCGGTAAAGCTCGAGCGGCGTGCCGATCTCGACCACCCGACCGGCATTCATGACGACGATCCGGTCCGACATCGCCATCGCCTCGGCCTGATCATGCGTCACGTAAAGACTTGTCGCACCGATACGGCGGTGAAGCTCGGTCAGCTCATGGCGCAGCGTATCGCGGAGTTTGGCATCGAGATTGGAAAGCGGCTCGTCGAACAGAAGCAGGCTCGGCTGCATGACAATGGCGCGCGCCAGCGCCACACGCTGCTGCTGGCCGCCGGACAATTGCCGGGGCATGCGATCCACCAGACCGGTGAGATTGCAAATCTCCAGCGCATGGGCGATGCGCCGCGCCCGCTCGTCCTTCGCGACCTTCTTCATCTTCAGCCCGAAGCCGAGATTTTTGGCGACCGACATATGCGGGAAAAGCGCATAGGACTGGAACACCATGGCGATGTCGCGCGCCTCCGGCGGCGCCTGATCGATGCGTTTGCCACCAAGGTGGATTTCACCGCCCGATGGCTGGCTGATACCGGTGAGGATGCGCAAAAGCGTCGACTTGCCGCAACCGGAAGGGCCGAGAATGGTGACGAATTCGCCCCGCTCCACGGTGATCGATACGGGATGAAGCGCCCGGCTTGCGCCGTAATCCTTGCTGATATTGCTGATCTCGAGTTCACTCATGGCGAGCCTCCCTCATATTTTTGACCAAGGCTATCCGGACCGTGCAGCCACCTGCGGCACACGGTCCGGCAATCCTTGTCGCGTTACTGGTTGAGGACTTTTTCATCGAGCGCTTCGGCAAGCGCTGTCGACATGTCCCAGAAAGCTGGCAGCGACAGGCGCGGATAGACACTCTGCGGCAGCACATGCTCCTGCACCGCCTTCGGCATCAGATCATTGGTGACATCGGCGCGCGGAGAGCGGGAGGCCTTGTTTTCCAGCTTCCAGAGCTGGAATTCCTTGCTCATCGCCATGTCGATCAGCAGCAGCGCTGAGGCGACGTTCTTGGCATTGGCCGGCACGAACATGGCGTCGCCAGAGCCGACCTGGCCTTTTTCCAGAAGCGTGATGCGGAAACTGTCAGGCAATTGTTTGGTGCCGAGGAAACTCATGACCTGGTCTTCCCAGACCGTGCCCATGTGAAGCTGCTGGTTGTTGATGAGGTTGAGCGTATCGGCATTGCCATTGGTCAGTTCAGCGACGGCCAGAAGACGGCGGTAATAGTCCCAGACAGGCGTAAGGCACTCGGACTCCATGGCCCAGTCCTCGGCCTGCTGCAGCGTCTGATTATAGTCGGTGAGCTTTGCACGGCAGTCGCCGGTGAGATAATTGAGCGCCACCGAATAGATGAAACCGCCGCCGGAACCGCCCTTGGCCGGCAGAGTGACGCCAAGCCGCTTGGGGTTCTTTTCGGCCCAGACCAGCAGGTCCTCGAAGCTCTTCGGCACATCCTCGGCTTTCACGAAGGCAGAGTCATAACCGATTGCCGTCTGGTTGAGATGCACCAGCGGGAAGCTGCCGCCATGCGGCTTGCCGAAGACGGTCTCGGCCAGTTCCGGATTATAGTTGGCCATGTTCGGCAGGATTTTCGTCAGCGCAATATTGCCGACAACACCCTTGGAGGACAGCAGCGGATAGCTGCCGCCACCGGCGAAATAGGCGTCGACGGGCGAATCCTGCCCTGCCGCCTGTACCGCGATCAGCTGCTGGTTCGCCTGATCGCCCTTCACGTCGCTATAGGCGACCTTGATGCCATATTTGGCTTCGAAACGGTTGATCAGCTCCTTCCACGTATCGGCGAAACTACCGGCGAAATTATACATCGTCACCGCGCCCTCGGCTTTGGCGGCCGGAACGACGATCTCATAGAAATTGTCGCGCGTGACCTTCGACAGATCGAAGTCGAGGTTTTTCATGTTGCTGTCAGCCGAAAGGCACGGCGCTGCCGTCGTCGCCAGCGCAAGCGCGGCGATCGCAAGAAATTTCATGCGCATTGAATGGTTCCTCCTGAGGACCCGTTGTTGACCGGCCCCTTATTAATACACTCTAAGTGTAATATTTGTGACAGTCCAGTGAAAAATGCTGTCGCAAACCAATGCCCCATGTTGCCGCCGCTCCGCGCAGCCGTTATCCAAGGCCATGACAACAGATCAGACGCCGCACCAGACCTTTGACCGCCAGCCGCTTGCCAGCGAAAACGAGCGTCTCATTCTGGATATCGTGCGCCGCCACGGCCCCATTGCCCGTGCATCGATCACCGGCCACACCAACCTGACGCAGCAATCCGTGCACCGGCTGATCGAAGGCCTGCTGGAGCGCGGGCTTCTGCAAACCGGCGCGCCGCTCAAGGGCACGCGCGGCCAGCCGAGCCCCACCATCGAGCTGGTGCCGGAGGCGGCTTATTCGCTCGGCATTTCCATCAACACCGACTCCGTGGTGATCTGCATCGCCGATTTCCGCTGCGACGTTATTGTCGAGGAAAAACTGAAGATGCTTCCGGAGGACCGCGAGGAGACGCTGGCGGCCTTGTCACAGGCCCTCGAAAGGCAGCTCTTGGAACACGACATCCCGCGCGAGCGCCTGCTTGGCCTCGGTTTTTCCATGTCCGGCTTCTTCGTGTCTGAGGACCGCGCCTTCAACGCGCCGGAGCCCCTGCGCGACTGGTCGCTGATGAACCTGAAGCCGATCCTTGAGAAACGGTTCCACCTGCCGGTCTGGCTGGAGAACAACGCCACCACGGGCGCGATCGGCGAAAGCCTTCGCGGTGTCGGCTCCTGGTGCCAGACCTTCGCCTATCTGTCGTTCAACTACGGTTTCGGTGGCGGGCTGATCCTCGGCGGCCAGCCGTTTCACGGCTTCCATGGCAATGCCGGCGAATTCAGCGGCATATACAGCCCGGATGAATCGCCCAAACGGCCGGCGCTGCAATATCTCATCGCCACGCTCCAGAAAAACGGCGTCGACATCCACTCGATCGAACCGCTTTATCAGCAGTTCGACCCCGCATGGCCGGGCGTCGAGGAATGGCTGGCGGAAACCATGCCGCAGGTGGACAGGCTGGTGGCGAGCCTGATCGCGGTCCTCGATCCGCAGGCCATCGTCTTCGGCGGGCAATTGCCGCGCGCGCTCGGCCAGATGATGATCGAACGCACGCACATGCCCTCCCAGCGCGAACATCGTTATGGTGTCGGGCCAAAGGAGGCGAAGCTGGTTCTCAGTGAAACCAAGGGCGATCCATCCGCCATCGGTGCTGCGCTGCTGCCGCTCAGGGTGCGCTACTTCCTTTAAGGGGCGGGCCAGACAAGCTGATGTAATCCCGCAACAATCATCACGGAAACGTGAGCCTGATCCGCCCCCCGGTTTTTTACCGGTTGGCAGCCGGCGCCGGAAGGCAGTAAATATGACAACAACAATCATGTTTATTGCGACATGATGCGGTGCGCCTGTCCCTCGCCCGCCTCATGCGCCAGGCCGATACGCCACCGGGTCGATTGATGAGCAAAGCCCTGTTTGAGGTTCTTGATGCCAAGGAAGAAAACCGCCTGATGCGGTTTTTCCGCCGGCGCCTGCAGAACCGGGAAGACGCCGCCGACGCCATGCAGGAGACCCTGCTGCGGGCGCTGGAAGTTTCTCATGCGACGCTGATCGACAATCCGCAGGCCTATCTCTTCCAGATCGCCCGGTCGGTCGCCCGCCTGACGGTCATCCGCCAGTCGCGCGAGCGGCCGTTATTTGCCCCTTACGAGACGGGTCTTGCCGTTGCCTGCGAGGAACCCGGGCAGGAACGGATTGTCGCCGGCCGGCAGCATCTCGTCCTGATGGCAGGCGCCATCGAGGCCCTGCCGACGCGGTGCCAGCAGGTTTTCGTGCTGAGCCGTCTGCATGGCCATTCCAATGGCGAGATCGCCGCCCGTCTCGGCATTTCCCGCAACATGGTGGAAAAACACATCATCAAGGCGCTGCTGCACTGCCGTCGGATCCGCGCGGAAATAAAAATGTAAACCGGCATCAGGTGTTCGCATCCTTTTTCACTCTATAAGGGAAAAGGAATAAACATCGGCACGCAACAACACGGCAGATCAGGACATGAACGAACGCCCGTACGGCCTGAAGGATGGCGGCCTAACCGATGATGGCCTGACCGATGACGGTCTGGCCGAAGAGGCGGCGCTGTGGGTGGCGCGCATGCAATCCGCAGATGCGACGGAAGCGGAGCGCGAGGCGTTTCATGTCTGGCTGCGGGCCGATGCCGCCCATGCTAGCGCCTATGAGGACATGCAGAGCCTCTGGGGCGAGCTTGGCGATATCGAGCTTGCGCCGGCCGAACAGCCAAAAAGGCGCGGGCCACGCCGGGCGGTGCTGGCGGGTGTGGCCGGTCTCTGCATGATCGGGCTTGCGGCGCTGTTTGCGGAGAACAGCGGGCTTAAGGACCGCTGGCAGGCGGATTATTACACCGAAATCGGCGAGACGCGGGTGCTGGCGCTGGAAGACGGCAGCCGCATCAGCCTGAATACCGACACGGCGATTGCCGTGCACTATTCGCAAGACGAGCGGCGCATCACCCTTCTTCGCGGCGAAGCCTATTTCGATGTCACGAAGAACCCGGAGCGCCCCTTCATCGTCACGGATGGATCGTTGACGGCCAAGGCGCTCGGCACCCATTATTCGGTGCGCGCCGGCAGTGGCGCGCTGCCGCAGGAAGTGCAGGTGGAGGAAGGCCGCGTCGAGGTGACGACGGATACCGATGTCGCCGTTCTCACGCCCGGCGAAACCGTCACGCTTGACGACAATGGCAGGCTGGTGCGCGCCCGCAAGGATGTTGCCAACAGCATGGCCTGGCGGGAAGGCAAGCTCGTCTTTTCCGGCCAGCCGCTACGCGAGGTTCTCGATACCCTCTCCCAGTATCGCCGGGGCCGCATCGTCATTCTGGATGAGGCGGCGGCAAGGCAGCACGTATCCGGCATATTCGACCTGAAGGATACCGATCAGGCCCTGATCATTCTCGAAGAAAGCCTTCCCGTTTCGGTGTCACGGCTTTCAAACATGCTGGTTTTTGTCCGCTCGCGATAAAAAGTAACTTTTTTACGGCTCCGACGTCAGGAGGCAGCCCGCCTTTTCACTCTAGGCAATCAGTACCCGTTTCGGCTTTCGCCGGCACGGCTTGAGATCATGAGTTGAGAGGGAAAGACATGAATTTGGGCAAGCAGGCACGCGGCTGGTTCTGGCTGACGACGACGGCGATCATCGGGGGCATCGTCGCGGCAGGTCCCGGCGCCACCGGCGCCAGAGCGCAGACACCGCCCGCCGCAAGCGGTGCGCCCGCAACGGTCACGGTCTCCATTCCCGCCGGCCCGCTGGAAAACGCCATCCTGACCTTCGGCCGTCAGGCCAATCTGCGTATGGTCTATCCCTCCGCCATCACCAGGGGCCGCAGCACGGCGGGCGTCAAGGGCACGCTCAGCGTCTCGGCCGCCGTCAGCGGGCTTCTGGCCGGATCGGGGCTGAACTACAGTCTGGCCGGCGGCAACACGGTCCGCATTTTCGATCCCGCAAATCAGGCCGGAGAGAGCGGCGGATCGGCCGCCGCCGGCACCACCCTGCTCGCCCCCATCACCGTGCAGGGCAACGGTCTGGAAGGCGCCAGAGGCGTTCTGGAGAGCAAGGGCTATGTCGGCAAATCCGGCCGCACCGCCACCAAGACCGACACGCCGATTGCCGAAACCGCCCAGTCGATCACCACCGTCAGCCGCAAGCAGCTCGATGACCTGAAACCGCAGAACCTCTCGGAAGCGTTGAACTACACGCCCGGCGCACGCATCGGCCAATATGGCGCGGAACCGCGTTTCGACGCCTTCAAGGTGCGCGGCACCGATCTCAGCACCACCGGCATCTTCCGCGACGGGCTGCGGCAGGTCAGCAGCCAGAACGGCAGCGCCCGGCTGGAACCCTATGGCGTGGAAGCCGTCTCCATCCTGCGTGGACCTGCCGCCTCCATCTATGGCGCAAGCAGCTCCGGCGGCATTGTCGACATCATCTCGAAGCGCCCGACGGAAGAGACGCTGCGCGAGGTGGAACTGCAATATGGTTCCTTCGGCCGCGTGCAGGGCGCCTTCGATCTTTCCGGCGCCGTCGACGATGAAAAAACCATGCTTTACCGCCTGACAGGTCTTGCCCGCGACGGCCGCAACGAAATCAGCGCCATCAAGGACGACCGGCTGTTCATCGCGCCCGCCTTCACCTTCCAGCCGGATGCCGGCACCAAACTGACGCTGCTCGGCGAATATATGGACAGCACCACCGGCGGCACCTGGGGCTACATCAACAAATATGGCGCCAGCGGCACCTCCATCGGTGCGACATCGGTATATGGCGGCGATTCCCGCTTTAATGATTTCGAACAAAAACAATGGCGTATCGGCTATGAGTTCGAGCACGAAATCAACGACAACGTCACCTTCTACAGCAAGGCGCGCTATTCCGCCCTTTCGGCCGACCAGCAATGGGTGTTCGACAGCTGGCCCGGCATCACCATCGAGGAAAATGAGGGCGTTTCCGCCGACAATTACCTGAAGACCGAATTCGACACCGGCCCGGCAAAACACACGCTGCTGACCGGCATCGACTTCAGCCACATGTCCTACACCTCGAAACAGGGCGGCGGTCCGGACCTGTTCACCGACACCTACACCTATACGCCCGACGTATCGCTGATCCTGACGCAGCGCATGAACACGCTGGGCATCTATGCGCAGGACCAGATCGAGCTTGACCGCTGGCGCCTGACGGCGGGCATCCGCCACGACTGGCTGGACACCGAATATCAGGCCCAGACCGTCGGCGCGGCGACGGCTCCCACCTATGACGGCGATGAAACCAAAACGACGGGCCGCGCCAGCCTCGGTTATGTCTTCGACAGCGGCGTGATGCCCTATGTCAGCTACGGCACCTCCTTCGTCGCCAATCCGGGCGTCATCATCACCTCGGGAACGGTGACGGGGCAGGCGCAGCCGACGGTCGGAAAGCAATATGAACTCGGCGTCAAATACGCCCTGCCGCAATATAATGCCCTGCTGAGCGCCGCCTTCTTCAATCTCGATCAGGACAACGCCACGGTCTACGAGACCTCCTCCGGCATCAACCTGCTGCGCCAGCTCGATCTGCGCTCACGCGGGGTGGAACTGGAAGCCACGGCCTCGCTCGACAATGGCTGGAGCGTCATCGCCTCCTATTCCTATAACGACGTTGAAATCACCAAGCTGACATCGGAAACGGTGGGCAAGCAGCTCAATTCCTCGCCCTATCACACCTTCTCGCTCTGGGCCGATTACGAGTTCCAGGATGGCGCTTTTGAAGGCCTCGGCATCGGCGCGGGCCTGCGTTATGTCGGATCGAGCTTCGGCGACAACCAGCACACGCCCATTCTCGACAATGAGGCCCGCACCTTCGTTGATGCCTCGCTGCGCTACGATCTCGGCAAGGCCCTGCCCTCGCTGGAAGGCGTGAAGCTGCAGATCAATGCCACCAACCTTCTCGACGAGGTGAAACAGGTCTGCACCACGGGCTTCTGCTATTATGACGAAGGCCGTAAGGTCGTCGGCAGCATCCGGTACCGTTTCTGATGCTGCAGCGGAACCCCGTCGCAACAAAGCCCTCGCCGGCCGCCGTCTTCGTGGCGGTCGGCGGGCTTTATGTCGGCCAGAGCGTGATTGGCGGGCTGACCTTTCTCGGCCTGCCCGCCGTGCTCAGAACCGCCGGCCTGCCGCTGGACCAGATCGGTCTGCTCTATCTCACCGTTCTGCCCTGGGCGCTGAAATTCCTGTGGTCGCCGCATGTGGAGCGTTACCGGCTGCCGCCGGTCGGCAGGAACCGCTCACGGGTGATCGTCGGCGCTGGCATCATCACCTGCGCCTGCGGCCTCGCGCTGCTTGCTTTCACCGGCCCTTCGCCGGTTTCCGTTGCCATCGCCATCCTGTCGGTGATCGCGCTGGTGACGGCAACCGTCGACATCGCCTGCGACGGTTATGCGGTCGAAACGCTGGCGGCCGAACATCACGGCTGGGGCAATGCCGCGCAGGTGGGCGGCTCCTATCTCGGGTCGGCTATCGGCGCGGGCCTGTTTCTGGTGCTGGTGGAACGCGCCGGCTGGATGAGCGCCACGCTGGTCATGGCCGGACTGGTCATCCTGCTTGCCCTGCCCTTCCTGTTCGGCCCGGCGGCAAGAACGGTGGCGCAGACCCGGGATCATCTGCCCTCCATCGGAAATGCCCTGCGGCGGCGTGAGGTGCGCACCGGCCTCCTGGTTGCGGCCGTTTATGTCGCCGCGCAGAAATGGGGGCTGGCCATGCTCGGCCCGTTTCTGGTCGATTACGGCTTTGATCTCGCCACCATCGGCGCGCTGAACGGTGTCGGCAGCATGATCATCGGTTTTGCCGGTGCGCTGCTCGGCGGCACGCTGGTCAGGCTTTACGGCGCGTCACGGGTTCTGCTCGTCGCCATCTTCGTGCAGACGGCGCTGCTTTGCGTCTTCGCCTATTTCAGCGTCCACCGCGATGTCTCGCAATGGGTGGTCATGGCGGTGGCGGTGGCAAGCTCGTCGGGCATCATGTCCATCGGCTTCGTCGCACTTTATGCCTGTTTCATGGGCTGGTCCGATCCACGGCAGGCCGGGGTCGATTTTACCCTGTTCCAGTGCATGGATGGCATCGTCAGCATGGCCGGCGGTCTGGGGGCCGGCGCGATCGCCGAAAAATTCGGCTATCAGGCCTCCTTCGCACTGGCCGCCATCGTCTCCCTGCTCGCCGCACCCGTCATCTTTCTGCTGATGCGGCGGCAGCACGCCTGAATAAAACCCCACCGGGCGCAACGTCTTCAACCGCGCCCGGCAGAACCTTGCATCGGCCTATTCGACCACCACCGACAGTGCCGAACCGGTATAGACCGGCCGCACCTTCACATTGCCCGCATCTATCGTGGCGAATGTTCCGGTCAGGCCGTTGGCGGAGATCACGTCGAACCGCGTGCCGGCTGCCGGTGCGCCGCCGTCAAAAACGAGCTTCAGCGCCGCGCCGTCCAGCACCGCATTGCCCTTGATCCGCAACGCAGCCTTCTGCGGATCGACCGCCAGCGTGCCGCCCGACTGCGCATAATCGCCGCCGATGACGGTATCCTGTTCTCCCGCAAGCGAGAGCGTGCCGCCGCTGACCAGCACGCCGCCGGTTCCCAGCGCATCGGCAGACGATGCCACCAGCGTTCCGTCCCTGACAATCGTGCCGCCGCCATAGCTGTTGTGGCCGCTGAGCGTCAGCGCGCCGCTACCGGATTTGACGAGACGTCCCGCCCCGGCAATATCGTTCGTCCAGCGATCTGCCGCATTAAAGCCGCCGGCTGCGGCATCCATGGTCACCTCGACATCGCCGTCAAACGCGCCGTAGCCACCGGCGGCGGCCACCAGATTGATACGGCCCCAGCCGTTGCTGTCATCCAGCAGCGGATAACCGGCCTCGATGCCGGTGGAAAACAGCACGGCGCGCCGCTCTGCGGCATCGAGATAAGGCAGGCGCGTTTCCAGCAGGACCTCCGCCCCCTTCGGCACCACCATCGCCGCATCGCCCGCGGCCTTGTCGCGGCTGAAGGAATAGGTCATGCGCCTGCGATAATCCGCCCCGTTCTTCGCCGCATCGGCAAATTGGTCGACATCCGGCTTCGCGCCATGGGCGAAATCGATGAGCGACTGGCCCTGCGGCAGACGTTTGGCGAAATAGGCCTGCAAGGCCTCATGCGCGGCCTTCTTCACCTCCGCATTTTTCGGGTCCTGCAACATGGCGGCGGCCATGGCGGTCGCGGTGATGCGGCCGCCGATCACGTCGAGCGGCGAATGCATGCCGGCGACGATGCGGCTCTCGCCGAGTTCGGAGGCCGCCGTCAGCAGTTCGGAAAAACGCTCCGGCACGGCATAGGCATAGGCGATGGCGGCAAGATAGGCGGCATTGGTGTGCCCGCTCGGAAAACCGCCATCCTTGGCGCGGCCGCGATTTTCACGGGCATATTTCAGCGCCGGCACGATGACGCCGGCGTCGCTGTCATGGCTTTCGAAGCTGCGGTCGCCGATCGTTTCCTTGCCGGTCTCGATCACCTCGCCCCTGGCGTTCATGCGCCAGGGCCGTGGTGTGGAATAGAAATATTTCGCCGGCGATGTCGTGCCTTCCGGGCCACGGATCACCTTCATGAAGGCGACGAAATCCTTCAACTCGCTATCGGCCGCACCCGCCTCGGTACCCTTGTCGTCCTCCTTGCGGGTGATGACCTCGTTCGGATCGAAATCCGAAAGCGTATGATTGATCGTCGTCGTCGCGCCCGCGCCTTCGCGATACCAGTCGGCAAGCGGGCCCATGCCGTCGATGACGCTGTAACCCTGTGAACGGCGATCATTCATATAGGCTTCGAAAGCGGCAGCGCGCGTGCGGTTTTCACCGGTCACGGACAGCACGTAACGCATGTTTTCCTGCCAGACGGCGGGATCGACGATCTTCACATGGCTGAAATCCGAGGGGCCGTCGCCATTGGCGCCGCCATCCGCCCATTTCTCATCGCCGAGCGTCCAGATACGGTTGAAACCCGAGAGGATTTCGATGATCGGATTATCCCGGTCGTCATAGGCGCGGACGTCCTCGCCCTTCTCATTCTTGCCGGTCTGGTTGCGATAATTGTCGGCAAGCGGCAGCGGATAGGTCGCGGCAGGTTCCGGCACCGTGATGGCGTAGCCCTGACCTGCCGGTCCGGTGCGATCGAATGCTTGCGCGCTCGGGACAAGAACCAGCAATGCGACGGAGGCAAGCAGGGTCGGGCGTGCGGACGGAAAAGACGACATCTTCAGTTTGGCCATGACGAATCCTATGATTTGCAGCGATTGACGCGTGACGAAAACAGGCGGCACGGCTTCCCGCGCGCCTCGTCATCAGGTTTAAACGGAGCGTATTTCAGTTTTTCGATGGTGCTGATCGAGACAGCATTGCGGCACTATCCGCCCGGAAAAAGCGGTAAGATATGCCCGGAGACCGGCTCCGGGCATATCGTTCGATGCTTGGCTCTTCCGGCAAAACCGGAATGGCAGCCCCTTATTTCTTGACCGCGACAGCCTCGTTGATCTTGGCGACGTCATCTTCCAGAACCTTGTAGGTCTGGTCGAGCGTCAACTCGCCGACGATCAGCTGGCTCATGCGCTGCACGATCTGCTGATACATGGCGCTGCCGCCCTTGGCGCGTTCGAAATCGCGGGCCGCCTGCGGCACGTTCTTCTTGTTGTCGAGGAAGACCTTCATCGCCGCCTTGGCGTCTTCGCTTTTCAGCTTGTATTGCGGATCGACGATCTCGGCACCCGTCAGGATGACGTAATTTTCAGCGATTTCCCGCTGCACCTTCTCGGAGCCGAGGAATTCGACGAAATGAGCGACATCTTCCGGGTATTTGGTGCGCTTGAAGCCGACAATCGCGGTGCCGCCGGGCATGGCGTAGCATCCGGCATCGCCGCAGGGCGCATTGATCGCCGTCCATTCAAAACTGTCGCCGATCTTGTTCTGGAACGGATTGACCATCCAGTTGCCGGCCAGATAGGTCACGACATTGCCGTTGACGAACTCGTCACCCATGTTCTTGTACTGCGAACCGCCGGCCGCACCCCACATTTCCTTGGGGAAGCTGCCATTCTGCGTCCATGAATAGATATCGGCGATGTATTTCTTCGCCGCATCGTCCGGGAAGCTGAACTTGCCGTCCTTCACATAGCTCGAACCATAAGCGAAAGCACCGCCGGAGAAGCGGTGGCCGGAACGGTCCATGGTGAAGGGAATCTGCACGCCGGTCTCCTTGGCGACACGGGCGGAAGCCTCGACGATCTCGCTGAATTTCGCGGTCGGGCCGGGCAAGGGCTCACCCGCCTGCTCGAACAGTGTCTTGTTGACGAAGGGCAAGTTCAGCGTCTGCGACGCCATGTAACCGTTGATCGACTGCGGATCGTTGACGTTGGGCAGGCGAAGCTGGTTGAGGCTCGAACCATGCAGCTTCGCGAAGGCTTCCGCATCTTTCATGTAAGGCCGCATGTCGAGATAATAGGGCGCAAGCTGCCAGTCGGTGATCTTGGCAATGTCAGGACCTTCGCCGACCGCCAGCTGCACCGGCAGCTGCTTGGAAACGGCGTCATACCCCGAGGACACGAAGTTGATCTTCACGCCCGGATTGGCCGTTTCGAACTCTTTGCTGAGATCGGCCATGCGCTGCACGTAACCCTGGTCGTCATCCGTAAAAAGGAAAGTGATCGTGCGGGTTTCGGCCTGCGCGGCCGCAAGACCGGCGACGGAGGCAATTACCAGGGCGCTGACGCCCGAAAACAATTTCATCATGCTCATCCTCCCAATGAAAATATTTTCACAAATCGAATAGAAGCTCCTCTGCTTAATTCGATTTATCCTGTTTTGCGGCTTGACAGAATAAACGTCAAGCTGTTTGTTTTACATAAATCGCACAAATCGACGCGAAAAAGCGAAAATCGAATTGTGAAAATAATTTCATAAAGATCGAAGGGAGGCGATCCATTATGACGGATGGACCTTTGGCGACGGATGCGTCGCAGCCCACATATACCGTCGCCGACGGCGAGACGGTGACCGCGTGGATCGTTTCGGATCTGGTGGAGACGTCGTTTCCGGGCATACCCGCGCCAGCGGAAGACCGGGTCAATTACCGTTTCATCAATGGTTTCGTCGATGTCGGCGACCTTCCCTGCCGCAAAGCCTTCCAGCAGACCATGATCGGCCGCGACATCGCGCCCAAGACTGGCTTTGCGGTGTCTCACCTCAACCTGCCGGGTTCCAACCGCCGCGTCGAATTCACCGGTTTCTGGCATGTTCCCACCCATGTGCAGCGCTGGCTGAAGGGGACGTTCCGCAGCGATGCCGCCAGAAAGGCGCATTTCCGGCTGCGCACCTGCGGCGGCGTCCGCATCTGGGTGAACGGCGCTGAACAGGTGCGTTTCGAACCCTTCATCCGCAATGTCGAAACCAACAGCGACGTGACGCTCGACCTTGCGGCCGGCGACAACGAGGTGCTGCTGCTCTGCGAGGATCTGGCGGAACGCGACATCATCTGGTTCTTCGAGCTTGAGGTTATCGATCCCACGCCGCTGACAATCGTGTTGCCCGTGCCGCTCGACCGCGAGGAAACGAAGCGCCTTGCCGCGCTGGTGCGCGATGTTCGCCCGGCACGCGACGTGTTTTGCGGCACCGCTCTCGAACTGGTCTTCGGAGCAGCCCCTGCAAGCGACCTGCCCGTGCACATCGCGGTCAAAAGCCACGGGCATGAACGCGCAGCGCTGGCGGAAGTGGATACCGTGCTGAAGGCCGGGCAATCCACGCTGACAATCCCCGGGACGACAGGCATTTCGGACGGATATCACGGCGTCAGGATCACCATGGGCTCGGGTGCGGGAACAGTCACCCGCGTCATCGACGCCGCCTTCATGCATGATATCGCGCCGGAAACCTCCAATCCCGATATCAACGGGCGAAAAAAGGCCGCCCTCTCCTTCAGCGCCCGTTTCGGCGCATGGCGCATCGGCCGGGCGCTGGCAATGGTCGCCACCGGCAGCGATGACTTCAAGACCATCGGCGGCATCGTCGATGCGACGCTGCGCTCCATCGACCGGCGCGAGGACTGCTCCGATTTCGTGATGATCCCGCTGCTCTGGCTGGTGCGCGCCCATAGTGACCGCCTGCCGGCCGAAATGCGGGCGCGGATCGACGCCTCGATCCTCGGCTATCGCTACTGGGTGGACGAACCCGGCAATGACGTCATGTGGTTCTGGAGCGAGAACCATGTTCTCTGCTTCCACACCAGCCAGCTGCTCGCCGGACACTATCTGCCCGACGCAATCTTCACCGCCTCCGGCCGCACCGGCAGAGAACAGGCCGCGCTCGCCACTGAGCGGCTGGAGCGCTGGTTCGACAGCGTCGAGGCGCATGGCCTCGCCGAATGGAATTCGGCCGCCTATTATCCCGTGGATTTCATCGGCCTTCTCGCCATCGAACATTGGGCCGGACCGGAGCTTGCAGCACGCGCGCGCTACCAGCTCGATCTCATTTTCGAAATGATCGCGCTGCATACGCTCGGCGGCGTCCCCTCCGGTTCGCAAGGCAGAGCCTATGACAAGGAGCTGCGCGCCGGGCCGCTGACGGAACTGGCGCCCTTCGCAGAGGTCGCCTTCGGTCAGGGCTGGCTCAACAACGGCGTCGCCTCGCTGCCGATGTTCTGCTGCGGCGATTACCTGCCGCCGGCGCATCTTGCCGCCCTTTCCCAGCTGGAAAGCGGTCGCATGGTCGAGGCGCGTTACGCGCAGGGGCTGGAGCCCGGCAAGCTCGTGCTGTTCAAGAACGAGGCCGCCCAGCTTTCCACCGTGGTCGACCACAAGACCGGCCACAAGGGCCATCAGCAACACGTCATGGATATCAAGCTTGCCGGCCATCCCATGGCGCGGCTCTGGGTCAATCATCCCGGCGAAGACGATCCGTGGGGCACCCAGCGCCCCTCCTATTGGGCGGGAAGCGGCATCCTGCCACGCGTGGCGCAGTATCGCGATCTGGCGATGATGATCTTCGATACGCACGATCACCGCAATGACTGGACCCATGCCTATCTCGGCCGCGACGGGCTGGACGAGGTGCTGGTGGAAGGCAACTGGATCTTCACCCGCTCGGGCCGCGGCTTTGCCGCGCTTTATGCGACGAACGGGCTTCAGCCCATCACCACAGGCGCCACCGCCAATCGCGAAATCAGATCGCCCGGCCGCCGCGCCGGCTGGGTCGGCATCATCGGCTGCGGGGATGTCGCGGAGTTTGCCCGTTTTCGGGAAAAAATCCTCGCCACGCGGGTCGCCTTCGATGCCGAAAGCCGGCTGCTCTCCGTCACGCCGCCGGGCGGACCCGATATCACCCTCACCTGGGACGGCGCATTCACCATCGGCGGACAGGCCATGGCCTTCGACCACGACCAGCCCCAGCCCGAAATCACCTTCGACAGTGCCGACCCCGCATCGGGCGGCGCGGCACGACCATTCTACTCCTAAGCGGAATTGACAGATGAACCAGCCAAGCATGGAAAAAGACACTCTCAGGACGACGATCGACAATGTCGCCGCCGCCTTCAGCCGCCTTAAGGGCATTCAGGAAGGTCTGGTCAGCGGCAGCTCCGATGGCAAGATCCAGTTCGACGAGTGGGACTGGGAAGTGGGTGTGGGCCTTTACGGCTTCCTGCGCCGGGCGCTCGCCGCCAACGACCGGAAGGCGCTTGACGACCTCGTGACATGGTATGGCTGGCAGATCGAACGCGGCCTGCCGCCGCGCCAGATCAACAGCTCCGCACCGATGCTGCCGCTCGTCATCCTGACCGAACATGTCGACCGGCCGGATTTCCGGGCGCTGGTGGAAGACTGGGCCGACTGGCTGGTGCATCAATTGCCGAAAACCGAAGATGGCGGCTTCCAGCATGTCGTCAAGGAGCGGCTGAATGAGGGCGAATTATGGGACGACACGCTGTTCATGGCATGTCTGTTCCTCGCCCGCGCCGGCGTCGTCTGCAAACGCCAGGACTGGATCGACGAGGCGGTCTACCAGTTCATGGTCCATACGCGTTATCTGTCGGATCCCGTCACCGGGCTCTGGTATCACGGCTGGACCTTCAACGGCCGTCACAATTTCGCTCATGCCTTCTGGGCGCGCGGCAATTCCTGGATCACGGTTGCCATTCCCGAACTCTTCGAACTGGTGCCGACGCTCGGCGAAAAGGACAAACGTTTCCTCGCCAATGTGCTGGCAAGCCAGGTGCGGTCGCTCAGGCAATATCAGCGCGAGGACGGCATGTTCCACACACTTCTCGATGACCCGACCTCGCCGGTCGAGACATCGGCAACGGCGGGTATAGCCTATGGCATTCTGCGCGGCATCGAGGCCGGCATTCTCGGCGAGGAGAACCGGCCGCATGCCGACCGCGCGCTGAAGGCAGTGCTTGGCAATATTGACGACGAAGGTGTCGTTCACGGCGTCTCCGACGGCACGCCCATGGGCCATGATCTCGAATTTTACCGCCGCATTCCCAATCTGCCGACGCCCTACGGGCAGGCACTGACGATGCTGCTTTTGATCGACGTATTTCTGAAGAGGCCGCAGGTATCATGAGTGTTCAGCCTGACATCACCATCACGGCCGGCGGCCATGACGCCACGGCCGACATCCAGCGGGCGATCGATACGGTTTCGGCAGCGGGCGGCGGTCGCGTGTCGCTTCTGGCCGGTCGCCATGTCAGCGGCGGCCTCCAGCTCAAGAGCGGCGTGGAACTGCACCTTGCCGAAGATGCGGTGCTTACCCCCATTTCAGACTATGAGGCCTATGCCCATACAACGGTTTCGGTGATCGCCGAGGAATCCAATCGCGGCATGATCATTGCCCGGGGCGCAAGCGACATCGCCGTCACCGGCCCCGGCCGGATCGAGGCCGGCGGCAAGAACTTCATCACCGGCGATGACGAGGCGATGGGAACCTATATCCCGGCGGCACGGCGTCCACGCGTGATGGTGCTGGAAGCCTGCCGCAACGTGCGCCTTGAAAACCTCTTCGTCAGTGGCTCGCCCATGTGGACGCTGCATATGGTCGATTGCGACGTTCTCAATTTCCGCAACCTCCGCATCGAAAACGACCGCCGCCTGCCCAATACGGATGGCATCGTGCTGGATGCCTGCCGGCGCGCGCTGATCGAGGATTGCTTTATCTCGACTGCCGATGACGGCATCTGCCTGAAGACCAGCGCCGGGCCGGACGGCAAGGCGGTCGGTGTCTGCGATGATATCACGGTTCGCCGCTGCACTGTTTCCAGCGTCAGCTGCGCCCTGAAGCTCGGCACGGAATCCTTCGGCAATTTCACCAATGTGGTGTTCGAGGATTGCAAGATCGTCGAGTCCAATCGCGGCATCGGCCTTTTCTCCCGCGATGGCGGCGCCATGCGCAACATCCGCTTTTCACGGATCGAGGCCGAGTGCCACGAAACGCCGGGCGGCTTCTGGGGCTCCGGCGAGGCCGTGACCGTCACGGTCGTCGACCGCCGCCCCGAGCGTCAGGCCGGCAGCGTCGACAATCTGATCGTGGAAGATCTGAGCGGCTCCATGGAAGGCGCAATCAATCTCGTCGCCACGTCGAAGGCCGGCATCCACAATGTCAGGCTGGAGCGCATCACGCTGGCGCAGCGGCCCGGCAAGCTCGGTACCGGCCTGCAATATGATCTGCGCCCCACCAACGCGGATATCGCGCCAAGCCCGGATGCCGCCGGCCGCGCCAATGCCTGGACGCGGGATGCCGAAGGCAGGATCGTCGGTCTTCAGGATTACCCCGGTGGAATGCCGGCGGTCTATCTTGCCGGCGTGGAAGGATTTGCGGCGCATGATGTCGCCATTAAAAGAACGACGCCCTTGCCCGAGGGCTGGAACAGCCAAGAGATCGTCGCGACGACGAACTTGTCCGAAGGGAGCAGGTAATGGGAAGTCTGAAACTGGAAAACCTCAACAAGGCCTTCGGCGCCGTTCATGTGCTGCATGACATCGACCTCGATATTGAAGACGGCGAGTTCGTCGTTTTCGTCGGCCCCTCGGGCTGCGGAAAGTCGACGCTGCTGCGCATCATCGCTGGCCTTGAGGATGTCACGTCAGGCACCATCGGCATTGGCGGGCGCGATGTCAGCGCGCTGTCTCCCGCCGAGCGCAAGATCGCCATGGTGTTCCAGTCCTACGCGCTTTATCCGCATATGAGCGTGCGCAAGAACCTTGCCTTCGGTCTGGAAAACCTGCGTTTCAAGCGGGCGGAAATCGAAAGCCGCATCAACGAGGCGGCGCGGATGCTCGCCATCGAGCCCTATCTCGACCGCAAGCCGAAACAGCTTTCCGGCGGCCAGCGCCAGCGCGTCGCCATCGGCCGCGCCATCGTGCGCGAGCCTGACATCTTCCTGTTTGATGAGCCGCTGTCGAACCTCGATGCGGCGCTGCGCGTGCAGACACGCGCCGAAATCACCCGCCTGCACCGCGATATCAAGACGACGATGATCTATGTCACCCACGATCAGGTGGAAGCCATGACCATGGCCGACAAGATCGTGGTGCTGCGTGCCGGATGCATCGAGCAGGTGGGCAGCCCGCTTCAGCTTTTCGACAATCCGCGCAACCTCTTTGTTGCCGGCTTCCTCGGCTCGCCGCGCATGAACATGCTGAAGGGCACCATCACCAAGGGCAGCGACGGCAGCGACGGCAGCATCGCCATCGACGCCGGTTATGGCGTCTCCCTGCCCTGCCTTGTCGACCCGGCAACCGTCAGCCCCGGACAGGCGGTTCTGGCGGGCATCCGCCCTTCGCATTTCACCATCACCGACAATGCCGGCCTGCCCTTCGAGGTGCAGTATCACGAAAGCCTCGGCACCGAGACCTATCTCTACGGCAACCTCCAGGGCGAGAAAGAGCAGATCATCGTGCATCAGGCCGGCCATTTCGCCCCCGCTTCCGGCTCTGTGCTGAAGATCATGCCGTCGCGGGAAAAGGTGCATGTCTTCGATCCCGTAACGGAACTGGCGCTGCCGCGCCTCGGCAGCGAAGGGAGAGGTTAGCATGGCCAATCCGACGCTTGCGAGACTGTCCGACCGTGCGCTCGATGCCGTGATGGCGATTGCCGAAGTGCCGCTCAACTTCATCGAGCGGCTGATCGGCAAAAGGCGCATGCCCTATATTTTCCTGATGCCGAACCTCGTTCTCTTCGGCATCTTCACCTTCCTGCCGATTGCGATTGCCGTCGGTTACGCCTTTACCGGCGGCACCGAACTTCTCATCACCGACCGTCCCTTCGTCGGGCTGGAGAATTTCGGTAAGCTGCTGGATTGCCAGAGTTACATGGACCCCGGAAGCTGCCGGGAATCGCTGTTCTGGACGGCGATCTGGAACACGCTGTGGTTCGTCGGCTTCAATGTCGTCGCCACGCTGCTGGTTGCGCTCATCACCGCCCTCATCCTCAACCGGGCGATTGCCGCGCGCGGTTTCTTCCGCGCCATGTTCTTTTATCCCGTCCTGCTGTCGCCCGTCGTCATCGGCCTCATCTGGAAATGGTTCCTCGACCGCAACGGCCTGCTGAACGCCTTTTTCCAGATGCTCGGCGTACCGCCGGAAATCTTCCTGCTGGATGTCGGCTGGTCGCGTTTCTTCGTCGTGGTGGTCTCGGTCTGGTTCCATATGGGCTTTTATACGCTGATCCTGCTGGCCGGCCTTCAGGCCATCCCGAAGGACCTTTATGAAGCCGCCGCCATCGACGCCGCCTCACCCCGGCGCACGCTTTTCCGCATCACCCTGCCGCTTCTCGGCCCAAACCTGCTCGTCGTGTTCATCTTGCTGATGATCAGATCGGTGCAAATCTTTGATGAAGCTTGGGTTCTTACCAACGGCGGCGGACCGGGCACAGCCAATACATTCGTCGTTCAATATATCTACCAGATGGCCTTCGGCAGCGATCTCAGGCTGTTCGGCCTTGCGTCTGCCGCATCGGTTCTGATGGGTCTTGTGCTTCTCGCACTCACCCTCGTGCAGCTGCGCCTCGGCAAAAAGATGGAGTCCTGACCATGTCCAACGCCGTCTCCTTCCTCACGCGCACCCGCCGCCCCGGCCGGATCGGCCTTACCGATATCCTGTCGTGGGTCTGGCTCATCGGCGGCACGCTCGCCGTCCTCATCCCGGTCGTCTGGGCCGCCATGTCATCGCTGAAACCGGAAGCCGAAATCACCCGGTTTCCGCCAAGCCTTCTGCCGCGCGCCGCCGTGCAGGTGGAGGTGCCAGGTTACGACAAACAGCTCAGCCTGTGGAAAGCCACCATCGATGGTGTGGAGCGGGAAATGGCCATGGTCCGCCGCGTTGGCCTCAAGGCCCAGATGGTCGATCCGGCCAATCCCGGCCCGCCGGTCAGCGTCGATACACGGGAAATAACGCCCGTCCAGAAACTGACCATTGCAACGGAAAACTTCACCGATCCGCTCACCCGGTTCAGCTTTTTGACCTTCCTCAAGAACTCGGTCTTCGTCACTTTCGTGGCGACTATCCTGACGCTGATCGTCAATGCCATGGCAGCCTTTGCGCTGTCGAAATACCGCTTCCGCGGCGAGAAGGCGATCTTCGTGCTGATCATCTCCACCCTGATGATCCCGCTCACCGTCGTCATGGTGCCGGCATATCTCGTCATCGTCGGTGTCGGCCTCGTCGACAATCTCTGGGGCGTCATCATCCCTACCGTGGCCACACCAACCGGCGTGTTCCTGCTCAGGCAATATATGCTGACCATTCCCGATGAGCTGATCGAGGCGGCCCGCGTCGATGCCGCCAGCGAATTTCGCATCTTCTGGCGCATCATCCTGCCGCTGACGGCGCCGGCACTTGCGGTTCTCGCCATCTTCTCGGTTCTCTGGCGCTGGAACGACTTCCTCTGGCCGCTAATCGTTCTCAGCAGCCGCGAAAACTTCACGCTGCAGGTGGGGCTGAACGCCTTCCAGGGCGAGTTCTCGGTGCAATGGCACTATATTCTCGCCATGACCTTCCTCAGCCTGGCACCTGTCACCGTCGTCTTCCTGTTCCTGCAGCGCTACATCACGACGGGAATTGCCGGCACGGGGATGAAGTAAAGGGGATTATGGACACTCGCGTTGAAACCCTGACTTCACCGTTGGCTTGGTGATGTCACAGGTGCTCCTTTCACCCCGTCATCCCGGCCCTGAGCCGGGATCCAGCCAGCCCAAGTCTTTGGGCTGAAAGGAGTCTTCCCGTCGCGCGGACGCGCGTCGGCTGGATTCCGGCTCAAGGCCGGAATGACGGGAGGAGAGCTAATCGCCCTAAAGACATATGGCCACGAGCCCCGGAGGCGTTGGATCACCCTACTTCGGTGGCGGCGCGATGCTGCCCCTTAAAACCAGCCGACAGCCAAGTTCCAGCCGGTGCGCCGGACGCGTCGGATCGGCCGCCACAAGCCGCTGCTCCAGCAGCGAAAGCGCCGCCCCGCCCAGCCGGTCGGCCGGCAGCTGGATGGTGCTGAGCGGCGGCGCGCTGAAGGCGGCCGGCATGATATCGTCGAAACCCAGCACCGAGACATCATCGGGAACCCGGATACCGGCTTCCGTCAGCGCCTTCAGACAGCCGAGCGCCAGATTGTCGGCGGCGCAGAAAATGGCGGTGGCGTTTCTGAGCGGGTATTCCTCGGCCAGCAGGCGGCGAATGGCGATCTCGCCCCATTCCGGCTCATAACTCTCCACCTCGATGACCATATCGGCCGGAACTGTCAGGCCAGCCGCCAGAAAGGCGTCGCTATAACCATCATAACGGCGGCGGATCGTCGTGCGCCCCTTCCAGGTGATATGCAGGATATTGCGGTGCCCGAGCGACAGCAGATGCTCGATACCGAGCCGTGCGCCAAAACGGTTTTCGGCCGTCACCGTATCGACGATCATGGCCGGATCTTCGCCATTGATCAGCACCACCGGCCTGGAAAGCGCGGACAGCGCCTCGACCAGCTGCGACCTGTCATCATTCAAGACCACGATACCATCGACATTGTCGGCATCGGCAGCCTCCGCCACAGCGACCGGATCAAGCCGGCTCGTCGCGCTGACATAGGGAACGATACGAATGCCGCGCCGCTCGCATTCGCGACGGAAGCCGTTCAGCATCGTCCAGCTGACCATGTTGAGGTCGCTCTGCGGCGCGGCATCATTGGTCATGGCGAGCAGCACCACGCGCAGGGTGGCGATAGTCGCCTTCTGCCGGCGGTTTTCAAGGTAACCAAGCGTGCGGGCCGCCTCCAGCACCCGCTCGCGAACCTGTGCTGTCAAGGGTGCGGTGCCATTGAGGGCATGCGAAGCGGTACTCAGCGAAACATTCGCCTCCCGCGCCACGTCCTTAAGCGTCGTTTTCCTGTCTATTTTCATAAAGGGGAAATTCAACCACTCTTCTTCGGACGGTGCGGGCAGAAAGCCTGCCTCACGCAGTCGATCTGAAGAATACCCGTGCCCGTTTGCTGCTCTCTAATCTGCGGAAGACTACAGCATCATCCGTAAATGCGGAATTGATTTCTTTGGGTTTTTAATCCCCCGCAAGAAACGCCGCCCGCGGCGAACCGCGGGCGGCAAGGCGGTCAGAGCGCCTGGGAGATATGGTCGATGCTGCTCTTTACGGCAGCGGCGGGGTCTTTCAGGTCGTGCACTTCCGTCGCGAAGGGTTCGAAGCTGTAAGGCCCCCTGTAACCGACCGCCTCAAGTGTCCTGATCTGGGCGATATTCTCCAGCCGGTCGTCGCCATCCACCAGAACGCGGTGGGCGTCGAGCATGTCGGCGACGGAGACGGCGGGATCGATCACGCCGGAAATGTGGACCAGTCCCGTTCGCTCCGGGAAAAACTCGGTCTCGCCTGCGAGATGGTGGTGGAAGGTGTCGTGCACCAGCCTGTAGACATCGCCGCCACCGGCCGCATCGATGGCCCTGATCGCTTCGGCCTTGGTGCGCAGCGAAGAGATCGGGAAACCGAGCGGCTCGACGAAACCGATCAGGCCGCGTTCCCTAAGGATCGGCTTCATGGCCTTCAGCGCCGTGACGAGATCGTCAAAAGACACTGCCGTGCCGTCATTGAGCGGGCACATGACCAGCGCTTTCGCGCCGCTTGCCGCCGCATAATCGGCCATCGCGACGGCCCGCGCAGGCAGGTCGCCCGACCAGACGTTGAAGGGGTAAAGCGCATTGATCGAGATGATCGTCACACCCGCCTTTTCGGCCGCCGCCTTTACCGCGGCCGGCTCCACCGTGCCGACGATATCAGGCAGGTCGTTGCGGATTTCGACTTCGGTAAGGCCGAGTTCGCGGGCGGTTGCGAAGAACGCCTCAAGGGAAAGCTTCGGCGCGGTGATGTGGTTGATGGCAAAACGCATGAAAGACCTCACTGATAAAGGGCGGGACGGATGGGAAGCTTGATTTCAACAGCCGCCCCGTCCTTTTCCTGCGCGGCCACGCAGGCGTCGGAGGTGATGGCGGCCACGTAGCCGTCCCAGGAATTCGGTCCCGAAGCCGTGCCCTTTGCCGCCGCGTGGATGAAATCCTGCAATTCGACATCGTAGCTGGCGATGAAGCGATCCTTCCAGTCGGTGAGGATATCGTTCTGCAGCTTGGCGCCGAGGCGCGTCTGCACCGACATCGGCTCCGGCAGGCTGGCAATACCGTCTTCGCCCACCACCTGGCACTGGATATCGTAGCCGTAGTGGCAATTGACGAAGATTTCGACGTCGATGATCGTGCCCTTGGCGGTTTCCAGAATGACGATCTGCGGATCCTTCAGTTTGGCATGGCTGCGGGCGGCGGAGCGGGGAAAGAGAACGCGGGCCGAAACATAGTCATCGTCAAGCAACCAGCGCAGCACGTCGATCTCGTGGATCATCGTGTCGTGGATCGCCATGGGCGTGACATATTGCTCCGGGACCGTCGGGTTGCGGTGGGCGGCATGCACCATGATCGGCGCGCCGATCCTGTTATCCACGGCCTGTTTCAGCGCCACGTAACCGGCATCATAACGGCGCATGAAGCCCACCTGAACCAGCCGTTTGCCATGCGCCACTTCGGCGTCGACGATGCGTCTTGCGCCTTCGGCCGTTGTCGCCAGCGGCTTTTCACAGAAGCACGGCTTGCCGGCGGCAATGGCCGCCAGCACATATTGTTCATGGGTTGCGCCCCATGACGTGACGAGCACGGCATCCACGTCCGGCGATGCGATCAGCTCTTCGCCGGTGGCGAACACGACGGCATCCGGGGCGATGTCGTTTTTGACCGCCTCGGCCGAGGCGCGGTTGACGTCGCTCAGCGCAACGATCTTCGCGCCGCCCAGAACTTGATTGATACGGCGGGCGTGATCACGCCCGATTGCGCCGGTGCCGACGACACCAATTCTCACAGTCATCTGAAAAACCTCATTTCCAGTATTTGGCGACGTATCGCCGGGTTTCGCTGAGCATGAACCGCGCGCTTTCATCGACGCGGTCTTCCCAGGCAAAGACGCAGTTCGACAGCACGCCATCGAATTTCATGTCGGCAAGCGTCGCAAAGAAGGTTTCCCAGTCGATTTCGCCCTGGCCGAAATCGGTATGCTGATGCACTCGGACCTTCGAGCCGGGCGGATTGACGATATAACGCAGCTGCGACGACTTGTTGTGGTCATAGGTATCGGCAAGGCGCACATGCACCAGATGGCCCTCGGTCGCGCGCAGGTTCGCCACCATGTCCGGCCCGTAAAAGAACGTATGCGGCGCGATGAAGGAGGCCTTTACCGCCTTGGAATTGATGGTCTTGATGATGTCGATGGCCGGGGCGATTTCCTCGAGCCAGTCTTCGGGATGCGCCTCCAGCGACAACACCAGCCCTTCCCGCTCGAGGATCGGCACCAGAATATCCATGGCGCGGAAGAACTGCGCCTCGCAGGTCTCCGGGCGGTGGAGACCGGAACGGTCGTTAAGGCTGCGCTCCGGCGAGCCGCCACGGCCGAATTCCGAAACGAACATCGGGCATTCCATCTCGACGGCAATCTCGATGGCGCGTTTCCAGTTGTCGACCGCCACCTCCCATTCGTCCGGGTAAGGGCTTGCCCAGCGATACATCGGCTGCAGCGTGGCGAGGCCGACACCATGGTCCTTCAGCGCCTTTTTGAATTCGGCGACCCGTTCGGGATAGACCTTCGGCCTCGTCCACCAGGAGAGAAAATCCGGACGCGGCGAAAGTTCGACGTATTCATAACCGAGGTCTGCGACCTTGCGGCAGGTTTCGGCCAGGGAGAGGTGCCGGAACATGTGGGGATCGAGCGTATGTTTCATGGCTGTTTCCAGTGGAGTGATAGATGGACCGGGGCAGAAGCCCCGGCTATTTGGCGTAGGCGGACATGTTTTCCGGGGTGACGAGTTCGAAGGGCACCCAGAGCGTCTTCTCAGTGCCTTGCCCGGCGGCGGCCTTCACCGCCGTCTGAACCGAGACCTCGCCCTGCTTCGTCGCATTCTGGTAAACGGTGATATCGAGATCGCCGGCCTGCATGGCGGCAAGACCGTCCGGCGTGGCGTCGATGCCGGCGATGACGACATCCTTCATGGCAACGCCCGCTGCCTTGAGGGCCTGCGCGGCGCCGATCGCCATTTCATCATTATTGGCGATGACGGCATCGAACTGGATGCCCGCCGTCAGCCAGGAGGAGACAAGGTCCTGCGCCTGCGTGCGGCTCCAGTTCGCTGTCTGCTTTTCGAGGATTTCGATCTTGCAATCCGGTTTGGAAAATACCGTTTCGACATCCTTGGTGCGCACCAGTGCCGCGTGGTTTTCCAATGGTCCCATCAGGATGACGGCCTTGCCCTTGCCGCCCATCAGCTTGCAGGCGGCTTCAGCTTCCATGGTGCCGGAATCGAGTTCGTTGGAACCGACAAAGGCCGTGCCGTCAGGCAGCCCGGTTTCCAGTTCGGCCGGCGGATGGTTGACATACACCAGCGGAATTTTGGCGGCTGATGCGGCCTTGGTGATTGCGGCGGTGGCGTCGCCATCCACGGCATTGACGATGATCGCATCGACACCATTGGCGATGAAATTCTGCACCTGATTAAGCTGCTTCGACGGATCAAGCTGGGCATCCTCGACCAGAAGCTCGATGTTTTTATCGCGTCCGGCCTCGGCCCTGATACCGTTGAGCAGGATCGTCAGAAACGGATTGTCGAAAGACGTCATCGAGACTGCGATACGGGTCTCGGCAAGGGCCGGTGTCGCGAAGATGCAGAGTGCCGTCGCCATCAATAGTTTCTTCAAGGTTTCCTCCCACGGAAATCGCTGCTGGTTGCTTCATGTCGTGTCGCCGGAGCCGGCCATCCTGCCGGCTCCGGCGCGTTCGGCCTGCCCGGCGGCACTCCCCGGGAGCGGAGAAGCCGCCTGGGCAAGACCATGGCTCAGTTCTTGGCCTGATAGTTCTTGAGGTTGTCAGGCGTGACGAGTTCGAAGGGCACGAAGACCTTCTTGTCCACCGCATCGCCTTTGGCGAGTTTCAGCGCCGCATCCAGCGCCCCCTTGCCCTGGCCTGCGGCGTTCTGGAAAACGCTCACATCCAGATCGCCCGCCGCCATGGCGGCCAGCGCATCCTGCGTGGCGTCGATGCCGGCGATGATGACACTGTCCATCGACCGGCCTGCCGCCTTCAGCGACTGGATGGCGCCGATGGCCATCTCGTCATTGTTGGAAATGACGGCATCGAACTCAACGCCGGCTGAAAGCCAGTTGGTCATCAGGTCCGAGCCCTGCGTGCGCGACCAGTTGGCGGATTGTTCCTCGACAAGCTTGATGAAGCTGCATTCGGGCGTGGCGACGACATCCTTGATATCCTGCGTGCGCATGCGCGCCGCCTGGTTGGAAAGCTCGCCCATCATCACCACCGCCTTGGCTTCCGTCTTGCCCGCTTCCTTCAAAAGCCGGCAGACTTCCTGCGTCTGCAGCGTGCCCGACTGTTTTTCATCGGAGGCGACGAAGGCCTGTTTGTCCGGCAGGCTGTCGAGATTGACCGGCTGGCGGTTGACGTAAACGAGCGGAATGCCGGCGGCGGCAGCGGCCTGCGAAAGCGCCACGGTCGCGTCCGTATCGACAGGATTGACGATGATGGCATCAACGCCGGCGGCGACGAAATTCTGTACCTGGCTCAGCTGCTTGCCGACATCGTTCTGCGCATCCTCGACCTGCAGCGACACGCCGCTCATGCCCTTGGAATAATCAATCATGCCGTTGCGCAGCACGGTCAGGAAATTATCGTCGAACAGGGCCATCGAAACCCCGACGGTCTGCGCCGATGCGCCCGTTGCCAGCATCGTGGCGAAAGCTGCAATTGCGAAATGTCTTTTCATGTCGTTCTCCTCCAAACCCCTTTGAAAAGAACCGGTCGAGCCGGCCTGAGCGCATCGCGCCGCCACCGCCTTCCGGCAAAAGCTGGCCTTCGCCACGAAGGAAACCCGCAGCGTCAAACAGCCTTGAAATAATCTAATGTCGCGTGGGTCCGGCCTCCTGCCCGTTCCGCACGCAGGCCAAGATTTCCTAGTCCGGCCCCGGCGTCAACGCGTCAGAGACCGCCGAAACCATCAAGCCTGATAGAAACGGACACCGGAATTATGATGGAATCCATCAAACCATCAAAGGCTCTCAGGAACCCACAGATGCGCAGGCACAAAACGCTGTCCCGGCGTTTCCGCCATGCCGTGTTCGATGGTGTGAACCATGGTGGCCAGAAGGTCGGCGCACAGCTCGCGTAATGGTGTCTGGAAAACGCCGCTGATGCGCCTTTCCAGCAGCGCCTGACGGGATTCGGGCGTCAGTTCATTCACGAGGCAGACGATGTTTTCGTGCCGGTTTTCCTGCTGCAGCGCCTCGATCACCCCTTCCATGCCACCGCCGATGCAATAGATGCCGACGAGATCGCCGTGCTTGGCGATGGTGTCCATCACAAGCTCATAGGTCAGGCGACGCGTTTCCAGCGTGATGAGGGCATCCATCACCTCAAATTCCGACGCATATTCCCGCATGTAGCTGCGAAAGCCGGTTTCGCGCAGCGAATGGCCGTGGAACCGGTGCCCGCCCAGCAGCAGAAGTACCTTGCCCCTGCTGCGCGCCAGCTGCGAAATCATCCAGGCTGCCGTGCGCCCAACCTTCATATTGTTGGCGCCGAGATAGGCCTCCCGCACGCCCTGAGCAAAATCGGACAGCAGCGAAAAGGTCGGTATACCCTTGGCCTTCAGCGCCTCGACAGCGGCCGTGACATCGTGATGGTCCGGCCCCGTGGCGGCAACCGCCTGCACACGGCCCTTCATTCCGGTCAGCAGCGCCGCAAGCTCGCCCGGTTCGCCGGACTGCGCGAATTCGATGCGCAGGTTGAGGTGGCGATCGCGGATGTTGCGCGCCGCAAGCTCCAGCTCATCGGCGAAGGTCTGATAAAAGGCGTGCCGTTCTTTACGCAGTATGATGCCGAGACTGTAGGACGGCATATCGGCCAGCATACGCTGGCGGATGATGTTGGTGGCGTGGAAACCGATCTTCTCCGCCGCCTCGAACACCCGCCGCGCGGTCTCCTCCCGCACCGGCAGGCGGCCGTTCAGCACCCGGTCGACGGTGGCAACGCTGACGCCGGCGGCTTTTGCGACATCGGTGATGGTTGGACGCTTCATGCTGGCTCCCGCAGGCGGAAAGATTTCCGTCATATCTCGCAAAACATGTCACGGATGATGATGGAATCCAATATGGCGAAGGGATATGGCTGGGAGCGTCATGGGAAAAATTCCGACCCGCCGCCGCTTGAACAGTTCCAGCTTTGCCAGTCCATCACGACTAACCACTGCGACTAGTCTATCACGCCTCCTCCCTGTGCTTGTCACAGGGATCCAGCCAGCCCAAGTCCTTGGGCTGAAGGAGACTCTCCGCCGCGCAGACGCGCGTCGGCTGGATTCCTGTGACAAGCACAGGAATGAGGGGGAGTAGGTGGGCTGGGTGGTATGGGCCAACGCAAGCAAATCGTCGGCCAGCGGCCTGAACGGCCCAACCACCGTCATGAAACCGCGGCAGCGACATTCATACCCATTTAAGGGGGCATTCGCACCGTTTTACAGCAGCATCCGCACCATATCGTAACGGCACTCGCCTGTATCCCGATACGGAAGCCGCTTGTCCCGTCAGACCCGCTCCAGTGCCACGGCAATTCCCTGCCCGACGCCGATGCACATGGTGGCGAACGCAAGCCGCTTACCGGTCAGCGCAAGTTCAAGCGCCGCCGTGCCGGCAATGCGGGCACCCGACATGCCGAGCGGATGACCAAGGGCGATCGCGCCGCCGTTTGCGTTGACCCGCGCATCGTCATCGGCAATGCCAAGCTGGCGCAACGTCGCAAGGCCCTGGCTGGCAAAGGCCTCGTTCAGCTCGATCACGTCAAGCTGTTCCTGTTTCAACCCGAGCCGTGCCAAAAGCTTGGCCGAGGCAGGGGCCGGGCCTATGCCCATGACGCGCGGCGGCACGCCCGCGGCGGCACCGCCAAGAATGCGGGCAATCGGCGTCAGACCGTATTTCTTCGCCGCTTCCGCCGAAGCGATGATGAGCGCGGCGGCACCGTCATTAACACCGGACGCATTGCCCGCCGTCACCGTCGCGCCATCGCGCCTGTTCACCGGCTTCAGCTTTGCCAGTGCTTCGAGACTGGTCGCACGCGGATGTTCGTCTCTGGAGACGAAAAGCGGATCGCCCTTGCGCTGCGGGATCGTCACCGAGACGATTTCCTTGTCGAGACGGCCATTGGCCTGCGCATCCGCCGCCTTCTGCTGGCTGCGCACGGCGAAAGCATCCTGATCCTCCCGCGAGACCTGATAATCGACCGCGACATTGTCACCCGTTTCCGGCATGGAATCGACGCCATATTGCGCCTTCATCAGCGGGTTGACGAAACGCCAGCCGATGGTGGTGTCATAGATTTCGGCATTGCGCGAAAAGGCGCTCTCCGCCTTCGGCAGAACGAAGGGCGCGCGGCTCATGCTTTCCACGCCGCCGGCGATCATCAGTTCCGCCTCGCCCGATTTGACGGCACGGGCGGCCGCGATGACGGCATCCATGCCCGAGCCGCAAAGCCGGTTGATCGTCGTTCCGGTCACCGAAACCGGCAGGCCGGCGAGCAGCAGCGACATGCGTGCCACATTGCGGTTATCCTCGCCCGCCTGGTTGGCGCAGCCGAAGATCACGTCCTCGACAGCCTCCCAGTCGACGGAAGGATTGCGCTCCATCAGCGCCTTCAGCGGCACCGCGCCGAGATCGTCAGCGCGAACCGAGGAGAGCGCGCCGCCGAAGCGGCCGATGGGCGTGCGGATATAATCGCAGATATAGGCTTCGGTCATCGGTCTTTCCTTAGAGCGTTTCGAGTCAAAAGCGGTAACGCTTTTACGTCCGGACAACACGTAAAATCAAAGAGATAGATCGGTTTGGCTTCTCGAAGAAAAGCCAAACCGATCTAGAGCTCCGGCCTTAAAGTTCCGGCGCGACGAGATCGGTTACCTCGCCATCCACACTGAGCGGCGCACCGGTCATGGCCTGCAATTCCTCAAACGTCATCGCCGGCAGTTTTTCACGCAGCACGAAACGGCCATCCACCACATCGATGACAGCATGGCTGGTATAGATGCGGGTGATGCAGCCAACGCCGGTCAGCGGAAAGCTGCATTTTTCCACCAGCTTCGGTTCGCCCTTCTTGGTCACATGTTCGGTGATGACGAAGACCTGCTTGGCGCCATGCACCAGATCCATGGCGCCACCCACTGCCGGCACGCCCTTGGAGCCGACGCGCCAATTGGCGAGATCGCCATTCTGCGCCACCTGATAGGCGCCGAGGATCGCCACATCCAGATGCCCGCCGCGCACCATGGCGAAACTGTCGGCATGGTGGAAAAAGGCGGCACCCGGCTTCAATGTGACGGCCTTCTTGCCGGCATTGATGAGGTTCCAGTCCTCTTCACCTTCCGGCGGCGCTTCGCCAAAATTGAGAATACCGTTTTCGGTATGGAAAATCGCCTGTCGACCGGGCGGCTGGTAGCGCGCCACCATTTCCGGAAAGCCGATGCCGAGATTGACGTAAGCACCGTCTTCGATGTCCTGCGCCGCACGCCATGCGATCTGGGCGTTGGAAAGCTTGATGTCTTCGCGGGTGTCGATGGTCTGGGTCATGCGTAGGCTACTCCCGCACGAATGAGGACTTCTTCCTGTTGCGGATCGGGAATTTCCACGACGCCGTTCACGAAAATGCCGGGCGTCACGACATGCTCCGGGTCGATCTCGCCGGCGGCGACGATCTTCGAGACCTGCGCGATGGTGGTCTTCGCGGCCATGCACATCAGCGGGTTAAAATTGCGCCCCGCCTTGTTGTAGGTAAGGTTGCCATAGGTATCGCCAAGCTCGGCTTTCACGATGGCGAAATCCGCCTTCAGCCAGCGTTCCTGAACGTAAGAGCGGCCGTCGAATTCCGCGATCACCTTGCCTTCAGCCAGTTCCGTGCCGAAGCCGGTCGGGGTGTAGAAAGCCGGAATACCCGCACCACCGGCGCGGATGCGCTCGGCGAGCGTGCCCTGCGGCACCAGTTCCAGCTCGATTTCACCGGCCAGATAGCGGTCTGTAAAGGCGCGCGGATCGGAAGAGCGCGGGAAGGAGCAGATCATCTTCCTGACCATGCCCGCATCGATCATCGCGGCGATGCCGATACGGCCATTGCCGGCATTGTTGTTGATGACGGTCAGGTTCTTTGGTCCCCTGTCGATCAGCGCGTGGATCAGCTCGATGGGTGCGCCGGAGCCGCCGAAACCGCCGATCATGATCGTCGCACCGTCACCGATGCCGGAAAGCGCCTCTTCCGCGCTCTTGATTGTCTTGTCCATTCTCAAAACCTCCATCCAGCCAGGCGGATGGAACCGGCAAGGCTGCTTGGCCATGAGGTAAGGCCGAAATTGCCTCGACGGCAAGGGTTTTGTGCGTTATATGATTTTTGTTCGTATATCGCACAAATGGAGGCGTAACATGGCCGTCAGCGAAAGAGACATGATGGGCGGTCTCGCCAAGGGATTGCGGGTGATCGAGGCTTTCAGCGCCGAGCGCCCGCGCCTGTCCATCTCCGACGCTGCCGAGATCGCCGGGCTGGACCGCGCCACCACACGCCGCTGTCTGCTGACCCTTTCGGAGCTTGGTTATGCCGCCTATGACGGCAAGTTCTTCACCGTCACGCCGAAAGTGCTGCGGCTTGGCACCGGCTGCCTCGCCACCATGCCGCTGCCGAAGATCGTCCAGCCGCTCATCGACCGTCTCTCAGAGGAGATCGGCCAGAGCACGTCGGTTTCCATTCTGGACGAGACCGAAATCGTTTATGTCGCCCGCGCCGCGCAACAGCGGGTCATGTCCATTGCGCTGATGCCGGGCTCGCGCCTGCCCGCCTATTGCACCTCCATGGGTCGCGTTCTGCTTTCCGCACAAACACCCGAGCGGCAGCGCGACATTCTCGGAGCTTCCCGGCTGGTTGCCCGCACGGAAAACACGATCACCGATATTCAGGCCCTGCTCGCCGAAATTGAGGTGACCGGCCATCGCGGTTATGCGCTGATCGATCAGGAAGTGGAGATTGGTCTTCGCTCCATCGCCGTGCCGCTGAAAACCATGCGCGGCCAGACGGTTGCCGCGCTCAATGTCGGGCTTGCCGCTTCAGTCGCCTCAATGGAGGAACTGGTGGAGCGTTATCTGCCGGCGCTTCTTTCCGTTCAGCGGGAACTGGCGCGAATGCTGGTCTGAGACTGAGACGGTGTCAGCCGCGCGCCCATGTCGCCCATTTTGCGCTGCTCCTCCAGCCGCCAGGCGCGCGGCGTCATGCCGGTCTCGCGCCTGAAGAAGCGGTTGAAATAAGCGGGATCGGCAAAACCAAGCCCTTCCGCGATCATCTGCACGCTGGAAACCGTGAAGACCAGTTCCTGCTGGGCGATCTCGATCTGACGCTTAGCGATCAGCCGCTGCAGGCTGAGGCCGGAAACCGAACGGACGAGCCGGTTGAGATGGGTTTCTGAAAGGCCGAGTTTCCCTGCGTAAAACCCGGCTTTTTGCGGCTCGCGGATATGGCGGGCGATCAGCGACAGCAACCGTTCGAAACGCTGCTCGGCAAGGCCCTCACCGCTGATTTCCAAAAGCGGTCGCGCCGCCCGTGAAAGAAGCGCAACCACGGTGGCGAGCTGGCCTTCGATCATCGCATCGCGACCGATCTCGCGTGCCTCATATTCCGCGGAAATCCGTTCAAAACCGCTGCGCAGACAGTCTTTCTCAGCAAAATCCTGCAAGGGCAAAAGCACCGGCTGCTGGAAATTCCGCAACAACAACGCCTGCACGGATGCCGGCAGCGACCCCGGCAGCATGGTGACAATCACCCCGCCAATATCGCGTGAGAAGCGGAAGCCATGTTCGAAGCCCGGCGGTACGATGATGGCGACTGGCGGGCGGATAGGCTCGATGCGGCCATCCAGCAATGCATCGCCCTCCCCGCCAAAAATGTACAAGATTTGCAGAAAGGCGACATGACGGTGCAGGCCGATTTCAAAGCGGTGCAGGCTGCTTCGCGAAAAAAGCGTCTCGCAATGAAAGCGAAAATCGGTGCCTTGCAAGGCTTCCTCGCCATAAAGCCCTTCATTGGCAGTCACCCGCATCTCACCCCACTCCTGCGCCTGATGGTCGGATTATGCAATTTACGGACCGGAAAGTCCATTGAGCTTGTGACCCGCCTTGGTCAATTTCTTGACCGGAGACAAGTTCGGGAGGAAACAATGCGCACACAGGTCGTCATCATCGGCTCCGGCCCCTCGGGGCTGCTGCTTGGCCAGCTTCTGGCGGGAGCCGGTGTCGAGACCGTCATTCTCGACCGGGTCAGCAAGGATTATATCCTCGGCCGCGTTCGCGCCGGCGTGCTGGAAGAAGGCACCGTGCAGCTGATGGAAAAGGTCGGTGCGGACAAGCGCCTGCACCGCGAGGGCCTGCCGCATGACGGTTTTTCGCTGACCTTCGACGGCCGAGACCACCGCATCGATCTGTTCGATCTGACGGGCGGCAAACGCGTTATGGTCTATGGCCAGACCGAAGTGACGCATGATCTTATGGATGTGCGCGAGGCGGCGGGCCTCGTCACCATCTACGACGCCGGAAATGTCGAGCCGCATGATTTCGATGGCGCAAGCCCCTATGTCACCTATCAGAAAGACGGCGTAAGCCACCGGATCGATTGCGATTTCATCGCCGGCTGCGACGGCTTCCACGGCATCAGCCGCAAATCCGTGCCTCAAGGCGCGATCAAGGAATTCGAGAAGGTCTATCCCTTCGGCTGGCTCGGCATTCTCGCCGATGTGCCGCCGGTCAACCACGAACTCATCTATGCCAACCACCCGCGCGGTTTTGCCCTCTGTTCCATGCGCTCAAACACACGCAGCCGTTATTACATCCAATGTTCGCTGGAGGACCGGCTCGAGGACTGGAGCGACGAGCGCTTCTGGGACGAAATTCGCCGCCGCCTGCCGGAAAACCATGCGGATGTGATGGTCACCGGCGCGTCCTTCGAAAAATCCATCGCACCGCTCCGGTCCTTCGTCAGTGAACCCATGCGGTTCGGACGGCTGTTTCTGGCCGGCGACGCCGCCCATATCGTGCCGCCGACCGGCGCCAAGGGCCTGAACCTTGCCGCCAGCGATGTGCATTATCTGAGCGAGGCGCTGGTCGAGTTTTATCGCGAAAAATCTGAAGCCGGCATCGATGCCTATTCGCAGAAAGCGCTTTCCCGCGTCTGGAAGGCCGTGCGCTTTTCCTGGTGGATGACGACGATGATGCATCGTTTTCCCGATACGGGGGATTTCGGCCAGCGCATTCAGGAAGCGGAACTGGATTACCTCGTGCAATCGCGCGCCGCTTCCACCGCGCTTGCGGAGAATTATGTCGGACTTCCATATTAGGGGCACCGGGACAAATAGCACGAGACAAGCGGCGTGTTCATCCGCACCAGTTTCACGTCCGTCACCCCGGACCCGATCCGGGGTCCAGCGCGATCAAGTCCTTGATCGCAAAAGACTCCTTTCTCACGGCGCAGACGCGCCGTGGCTGGATTCCGGCTCAAGGCCGGAATGACGGAGGAGAGCTTCTCAGACTTTTCCGACCCTCACCCTCATCTCAAGAGCCAGCCTCCGCCCTCCCATCCAGCAACTCGCCCGCCGCCTCGCGAATAGCCTGCATCAACAGCGACAGCGGCAGCGAGGGCTGCGTATCGGCCCGGACCGTCAGCCCCACCGGCCCGCTGGTATCGCCGGTTTCAACCGGCAGGATCGCCAGAATACCGTCCGTCACATCCGCCGCCACCACGCCTTCGGAGATGATCCAGATCGCATCGCTGGTGCGCAGGAAGGCGCGGCCAAAGGCGTCGGACACGGTTTCGATGCGGATCGGCAGGGCCGGCACGCCATTGGCGATCAGAAACTGCTCGACGACAGGGCCGATCACGGATTGCCGCGTCGGCATCAGTACCGGATATTCATGCAGGTGATCGAACACCGAAAGGCCGGGTGACAGCAATGGGTGGCCGGCGCGCACCACGAAGCGCACCTTTTCAGAATAAAGATGTTCGAAGGAAAAACCCGCCATTTTCTGCGGCGCGGCAAGACGGCCAACGACGAGGTCAAGATCGCCGACGCGCAGCTGCTCCAGAAGCACGGCGTTTTCGCCCGTCACGATCTTCACCGGGCTGCCGGTCTTTTCCGCCAGAAAACCGGCCATTGCCTGCGGCATGATCCGCACCGAAACCGTGGGCAGAGCGCCGACCCGCACCGGCGGACCGGCCCGCGCCGCCTCCTGCGAGACCGAATCGACCGCCTGTCGCAGCGCCGTCATCGTCGCGCCGGCATGACGCAGAAAGACCTCGCCATAACGGCTGATGCGGATGCCGCGCCCCTCCCGGTCGAACAATGACACGCCGAGAATCTCTTCCAGTTCACGGATAGTCTTTGTCACCGCCGGTTGGCTGACATGCAGAATTTCGGCGGCGCGGATGACGCTTTTCTGCCGCGCCACCTCCACGAAAGTCTGCAGGTGGCGGAACTTGATACGCTGGTCGACCATCGCTTGTATAATCCACAGGTTATGATTTTCATCGATAATGTCATTTTACTTAACCGGAACCGGCTTGCAATATCCCCGGCAGGAGGAGCACATCATGCATTTTCTGCGCCGCGGCGAGACCGTGATCCATTATCGCGTCAAGGGATTGGACAGCGGCAAGCCGGTCATCGCCTTCATCAATTCGCTCGGCACCGATTTCCGCATCTGGGATGCGGTCACCGAAGCACTTGGCGATGATTATGCCTATGTCCTGCACGACAAGCGCGGCCACGGGCTTTCCGATGTCGGAGGCGCTCCCTATTCCATCGACGATCATGCCGGTGATCTGATCGCGCTTCTCGATCATCTCGGCGTCAAAGGCGCAATCATCTGGGGCCTGTCGGTCGGCGGACTGATTGCGCAGGGGCTTTATGCCCGCCGTCCTGATCTGGTGCGCGCACTCCTGCTCAGCAACACCGCCCACAGGATCGGCACGGCCGAGATGTGGAACGCCCGTATCGACAAGATCGCCGCCGATGGCCTCGCCTCGCTGGTCGATCCCGTCATGGAGCGCTGGTTCACGCCAGCGTTTCGCCAGCCTGACAATGCCGCCTATGCCGGTGCGCGCAACATGCTTTCGCAGCAGCCGGAGGCCGGCTACAGCGGCACCTGCGCCGCCATCCGCGATGCCGACTTTACCGATGAAGCGGGCCGCATCGCCGTGCCCACACTCTGCGTCGCGGGTGATCAGGACGGCTCGACACCGCCGGAACTGGTGCGGTCGCTAGCCGATCTTATCCCGGCAAGCCGTTTCGTCACCATCGCCGGCTGCGGACACATCCCCTGCCTTGAACAGCCGCTTGCCTACACACAGGCGGCCTCCATTTTTCTGAAGACCTTGCCGGAGCATTGACCGATGGCGGACCATATCGACAAGAATGAACGTTTCGAACAGGGCATGAAGACCCGCCGCTCGGTGCTGGGCGATGCCCATGTCAACCGGGCGCAGACCATGACGTCCGGCTTCGACCAGCCCTTCCAGCAGCTCATCACCGAAGCCGCCTGGGGCACGGTGTGGTCCGGCAATCACTGGACGAAGCGCGAGCGCTCGATGGTGACTATCGCCCTGCTTGCCGCGCTGGGGCAGGATGAGGAGCTGGCCATGCATGTGCGCGCCACCGCCAATACCGGCGCCACCGAGGCGGATATCCGCGAGGCACTGCTGCATGTGGCGATCTATGCCGGCGTGCCCGCCGCCAACCATGCTTTCAAGATCGCCAAGCTTGCCCTGGCCAGCATGAAGGCCGATAGTTCCCTTGATAATTCTGGCGATGGGGAGGAGACGAAATGAGCAACCAGCCGCCCGAAACCGGGCCGTTCTTCGCACGCAACCGCGATATTCATCCGCTCGCCTATGCGCCCGGCTACAAGACCTCGATCCTGCGCTCGCCGCAGCGTGCGCTGATTTCGCTGGAAGGCACGAAAAGCGAGATCACCGGCCCCGTCTTCGGCCATGGCATGCTGAACCCGCTGGATAACGACCTCATCCTCAACTATGCCCGCCCCGGCGAAATGCCGGTTGGCCCGCGCATTCTGGTGCATGGCCGGGTGCTGGATGAGCGCGGCCGCGGTGTGGATGGCGCGCTGGTGGAATTCTGGCAGGCCAATGCCGGCGGCCGCTACCGCCACAAGAAGGAAAGTTATCTCGCCGCCATCGATCCGAATTTCGGCGGCGTTGGCCGCACGATCACCGATGAGAATGGTTATTACTGGTTCAAGACCATCCAGCCGGGTGCTTACCCCTGGCCGAACGGGGTCAATGACTGGCGGCCGGCCCATATCCATTTCTCGGTCTTCGGCCACGGCTTTGCCCAGCGGCTGATCACCCAGATGTATTTCGAGGGCGATCCGCTGATCTGGAAATGTCCCATCGTCAAGACCATTCCGGACGAGGATGCCATCAAGCGGCTGATCGCGCCGCTGGACATGAATGCAACGCTGCCGATGGACATGCTGGCCTATAAGTTCGATATCGTCCTGCGCGGTCGCCGCTCGACCCTTTTCGAAAACCGCATGGAGGGCAACTGACCATGGTTCAGCCGCTCAACTATTTCAAGGAAACCGCCTCGCAGACGGCCGGCCCCTATGTGCATATCGGCTGCACGCCCAATTTCGTCGGCATCGAAGGCGTGTTCGAAAAGGATCTGGGGTCCGGTCCGCTTTATAACGACAAGGCTCGCGGCGAGCGCATCAGTGTGCGCGGCACGGTTTATGACGGCGCGGGAATGCCGCTGAAGGACGCCCTGATCGAAATCTGGCAGGCCGACACGGACGGTTATTACAACAGCCCGAGCGAAACACGCGGCAAGGCCGATCCGAATTTCATCGGCTGGGGCCGTTCGCCGGGCGACATGGATACGGGTGAATTCGTCTTCGAAACCATCAAGCCGGGCACCGTGCCGTTCCGCGACGGTCGGCCGATGGCGCCGCACATCACCTTCTGGATCGTCGCGCGCGGCATCAATATCGGCCTGCAGACCCGCATGTATTTTCCGGAAGAACAGAAGGCCAATGCGGCCGACCCGGTTCTGGCCCGCGTCGAACAGAAGAGCCGCATCGCCACGCTTGTCGCCCAAAAGGAGGAAGGCAACGTCTATCGTTTCGATATCCGCCTTCAGGGCGAAGGCGAAACCGTGTTTTTCGATATCTGAGCGAGACGGAAGAATGAGCCTTTCCCCTTTCGAACATCCGTTCCTGTCCGGCCTGTTCGGCGACAGCGAGATTGTCGAGCTGTTTTCAGCGAGAGCGGATATCGACGCCATGGTCCGTTTCGAGCGGGCATTGGCCGAGGCGGAAGCAGGGGCAGGCCTCATCCCGGAAGATGTGGCGGAAACGATCGTTTCGGGGCTTGCCGACTTCGCCGCCGATATGACGGCGCTTCGCCACGGCGTCGCAAAGGATGGCGTGGTGGTGCCGGAACTGGTGCGGCAGATGCGGGCGGCGGTCACCTCTCCAGCGGCGGAGAAGGTGCACTTCGGCGCGACCAGCCAGGATGTCATCGATACCAGCCTGATGCTGCGGTTGAAGGCGGCGGCGGAAATCATTGCCACCCGGCTTGGCCACCTCATCGATGCGCTCGGAGACATCTCCTCTCGCGACGGCCATAACCCGTTGACGGGCTATACCCGCATGCAGGCCGCCATCGGCATCACCGTCGCCGACCGGGCGGCGAGCTGGATCGCGCCGCTGGAGCGCCACCTATTGAGGCTTGAAACCTTTTCCCGGAACGGCTTTGCCCTGCAATTCGGCGGCGCGGCCGGCACGCTGGAGAAACTTGGCGACCATGCCGCTGCCGTGCGCACCGATCTTGCAAAGCGCCTCGGCCTTGCCGACAGGCCGCAATGGCAGAGCCAGCGCGACGGCATTGCCGAATTCGGCAATATTCTCTCCCTCATCACCGGCACGCTCGGCAAGTTCGGCCAGGATATTGCGCTGATGGCGGAACTCGGCGCCGAAATCCGCCTCTCCGGCGGCGGCGGTTCCTCGGCCATGCCGCACAAGCAGAATCCGGTGAATGCCGAAACGCTGGTGACACTGGCACGCTTCAATGCCGTGCAGATCTCCGCGCTGCACCAGTCGCTTGTCCATGAACAGGAAAGGTCGGGCGCGGGCTGGATGCTGGAATGGATGACACTGCCGCAAATGGTGACGGCGACGGGCGCTTGCCTGCTGATCGCCGAACGCCTCGCCGGACAGATGGACAGGCTGGGTGCGGGCGAAGACTAGCCGGAAAGCCTGACGGTTTTCGCTCTGGAATCGGCATCCCGGACGCCTCCCGCCACCTCTTCGGCGGCGGCGTCACCGTGCCTTGAAAACGCTTGCGCATCCGCGCATTAGCCGTTGATAACACAAGACTTTCTCAAAAATGACAGATGCATAAAAAACAGCTTTTCAGCTGCTTTTTAACCGGCTGAAGCGCTTGACACAAAAATGAACTAACTGGTACAAACAATCTTGTCGACGCCATGCCGCGAGCGAGGAGAAAGAACCCTCGGGGCAAGGCCAGGCGAATGGAGGGCTTTGGCGCCGAAAGGCTTCCAGGGCGATGCGGACAAGGCGGAACGCCTGTCCGGACCCGCACGGGTTGGGAGGAAGAATGTCTTACAGTCTCGATTTTTCAGCGGTCCTCGACCAGCTGCCAGAGTTGCTTTTGGCCTGTCTGGCAACGATCGGCCTTGCCATTGCCGGCATGTCGCTGGCAACCGTCATCGGGGTATTCGGTGTCATCGCCCGCCGTTCACGGTTCCGGCTGCTGCGCGGTCTCGTCATCGGTTTTGTGGAAGTCATCCGCAACACGCCGTTTCTGGTGCAGATATTCTTCATCTTCTTCGCCCTGCCGCAGATCGGTATAAGGCTCAACCCCACGGTTACCGCCATCATCGCGCTGGCTCTCAACGGCGGCGCCTATGCCATTGAAATCATTCGCGGCGGCGTCGATTCCATTCCAAAAGGCCAGGTGGAGGCGGGACTGGCGCTCGGCCTGCACCGCGCCCAGATCTTCCGCCACATCATCCTGAAACCGGCGCTGCGGGCGGTCTATCCCTCGCTCACCAGCCAGTTCATCATGCTGACGCTGACCACTTCCGTCTGCACCTCCATCGCCGCCTACGAGCTTACCTCGGTGGCGCAGAAGATCGAGGCGGACACCTTCCGGTCGTTTGAGGTCTATTTCTCGATCACCCTGCTCTATCTGGTCATTTCCTCGCTGATGATGGGCATCTTCTCGCTCATCTCCCGCGCATCGTTCAGCTATCCGGTCAAGTGAGGAAAAGACAATGGCTTCCATCGGTCCCAACGAACTCTTCTTCCTGCTGCAAGGCCTGAAATGGACGCTTGCCCTGACCCTGATCGGTTTCATCGGCGGCGGCGTCTTCGGCCTGTGCGTGGCGCTTGCCCGCGTTGCCGATAACGTGGCGATCCAGCGGGCCAGCACCGGATACATCGCCGTCTTTCAGGGCACGCCGCTCCTGATGCAGCTTTTCGTGGTCTATTACGGCGTGGCGCTCGCGGGCCTCAATGTCGATGCCTGGATTGCGGTCGCCATCGCCTTTACCCTGCACGCCAGCGCCTTCCTCGGCGAAATCTGGCGCGGCGGCATCCAGGCGGTGCCGAAGGGCCAGACGGAAGCCGCCAACGCCCTCGGCCTGCATTACCTGTCGCGCATGAAGGACGTGGTCCTGCCGCAGGCCTTCAAGATTTCGCTGCCGGCCACCATCGGCTTCCTCGTGCAGCTCATCAAGGGCACCTCGCTTGCGGCAATCGTCGGTTTCGTCGAGCTGTCGCGGGCGGGCCAGATCGTCTCCAACCAGACGTTCCGCCCGCTCACCGTCTTTGCCCTCGTCGGCATCATCTATTTCCTGATCTGCTGGCCGCTCTCCCTGTGGGGCGCCGGCGTCGAAAAGCGGCTGCAGGCCGCGTCCCGCTAGTCAAAATCATCTCATCAGCTTTGTAAGGAGGAGCAAAAGATGAAAACCACCAGCATGAAATTTTCACGTCGCACCCTCATGGCGCTTGCCGCGGCAGCGGTTGCGCTGCCCTTCGTCGCACCGGCCGACGCTTTCGCCGGCACGGTGGAGGAAGCCAAGGCCAAGGGCAAGGTCGTCATCGGCATTCAGGGCGACAACTCGCCCTGGGGCTTCGTCAATTCGAGCGGCGTGCAGGACGGTCTCGATGCCGATATCGGCAAGGCCTTTGCCGACTATCTCGGCGTCAAGGTCGAGTTCGTGCCGCTCGCCGTGGCAAACCGTATCCCGGCGCTTTTGACCGGCAAGGTCGACGTGCTTTTTGCCACCATGGGCATGACGGCCGAACGCGCCAAGACAATCCAGTATTCCAAGCCCTATGCCGGCAACGTCCTTTCCGTTTATGGCCCCAAGGACAAGAAGATCGCCGGCTATGACGATCTGACCGGCATCGCCGTCGGCGTGCCGAAGTCCAGCGCCATGGATACGGCGATCACCGCCGGCGCCGGTTCCAAGGCCAACATCCTGCGTTTCGACGATGACGCCGCCAATATTCAGGCGCTGATTTCCGGTCAGGTCGAAGTGGTCGGCGGCAACCAGTTTTATGGCGACCGCCTGAACACGGCGGCCGAAGGCAAATATGAGCCGAAATTCGATCTGACGACGCTTTATAACGGCGCCGGCACCCGTCCGGGTGAAAAGGACTGGAACGAGACCATCAACACCTTCCTCGACAAGATCAACTCGGATGGCCAGCTGGCCAAAATCTATGACAAGTGGATGAAGCGCGAAGTGCCGGCCTTCCCGGACAGCCTGCCCGACATTCCGTTCACCGTGAAGTGAGCATCAGGCGAGGCTGATATCGGGAGGAGCAACCGATGGGAATTTTCAACAACCGGACAGGTTGGCGGACAGCCCTTGCAGTCGGATTGGCAGCGCTGCTGCCAATCCTGACACCCGCAGGCGCGGATGCCAGAACGCTGGAAGAGGCAAAATCCAGCGGCAAGGTGATTATCGGCATCCAGGGCGACAATGCGCCCTGGGGCTTCATAAACTCCACCGGTGTCCAGGAGGGCTACGATGCCGATCTGGCAAGGGGGTTTGCGGATTATCTCGGAGTGAAGGTGGAGTTCGTGCCGCTTGCGGTCGCCAACCGCATTCCTTCGCTTCGCACCGGCAAGGTCGACGCACTGTTCGCATCGATGGGAATGACGCCGGAACGCGCGAAAAATGTCCAGTATGCGCAGCCTTACGCGCATAATGTCATGTCGGTCTATGCCACCAGGGACAGGAAAATCGCCAATTTCGACGACCTGACGGGGATGACCGTCGGCGCGCCGAAATCCAGCCCGATGGATACGGCCCTGACCGCCGGTGCGGGCAGCAAGGCGAATATCCTTCGCTTCGATGACGACGCCGCCACCATTCAGGCGATCCTGTCGGGGCAGATCGAGGCGATCGGCGGCAACCAGTTCTACGGCGATCGTCTCGCGGCGGCCGGCGGCAAGGACTACGAGGTAAAGTTCGATCTCGTGACCCTTTACAACAGCGCCGCCACGCGTCCCGGCGAAAAGGACTGGAACGAAGCGCTGAACGCCTATCTGGACAGGATCAAGGCCAATGGCGACCTCGAAAAAGTCTATGCCAAATGGATGAAGCGCCCGGTGCCGCAATTCCCGGCCTCGCTTCCTGACATCCCCTACACCGTCAACTGAAACCGCTGCCAAGCATGAAGGAAAGTTCCATGCCGCAATCCGCCGCTCAGGCTCCGCTGATCGCCCTTGAAGGGGTTGGAAAGTGGTATGGAGCCTTCCATGCGCTCAAAAATGTCAACATGACCGTTCGCAAGGGCGAGAAGATCGTTCTTTGCGGGCCGTCGGGTTCGGGAAAATCCACCCTCATCCGCTGCATCAATCATCTGGAGGAAATCCAGGAGGGCAAGATCACGGTCGAGGGAACCACGCTTTCGGATTCCAGCCGCGCCATCGATGCGGTGCGCCGCGAGGTGGGCATGGTGTTCCAGAGCTTCAATCTCTTTCCGCACAAGACCATCATGGAAAACTGCACGCTCGCCCCCATGCGGGTGAAGGGCGTCTCCAAAGCCGACGCGGAGGCGACGGCGCGCAAATATCTGGAGCGCGTGCGCATTCTCAATCAGGCGGACAAGTACCCCGCCCAGCTTTCCGGCGGCCAGCAGCAACGCGCGGCGATTGCCCGGGCGCTGTGCATGGAGCCGAAAGCCATGCTGTTCGACGAGCCGACCTCGGCGCTCGATCCGGAAATGGTGAAGGAAGTGCTCGACACCATGATCGGCCTTGCCCGCGACGGCATGACGATGATCTGCGTGACCCATGAAATGGGTTTTGCCCGGCAGGTGGCCGACCGCGTGGTCTTCATGTCGGAAGGCGAGATCATCGAGGAAGGTCCGCCGGAAGAATTCTTCCGCGACCCCAAGCACCAGCGTACCCGCACGTTCCTCGGCGAAATTCTCGCCCACCATTGAGGTTCGCGCGCTCGCAGACAGGCGGGATTGTCCCGCCTCTCCCACCCCGTCCGATGAGCGACCCGTGATCATGACAGAGAAAACCGCATTCAAGGTCGGCCTGATTGGCGCCGATATCCAGCTTTCCAAATCGCCGGCGCTGCATATGCGCGAGGGCGCCGCCCACGGCCTCGACTATTCCTACGAACTGGTGGATGTCTCCGCCCGCAGGCTGCCGCCGAGCGCGCTTCCCGACCTGCTCGACGAGCTGGAGGCGCGCGGTTTTGCCGGCACCAACATCACCCATCCGTTCAAGCAGGCGGTTATCGCCCACCTCGATGAGCTGTCCGACGATGCCCGTATGCTGGGCGCCGTCAACACCGTGGTCTTCAGGCATGGCCGCCGCATCGGCCACAATACCGACTGGTACGGTTTTTACGAAAGCTTCGTGCGCGGCCTGCCGGATGCGAGGCGTGACCGGGCGCTGCTGGTCGGCGCGGGCGGGGCTGGCGTGGCCGTGGCCCATGCGGCGCTGAAGCTCGATATAGCCCATCTCGATATTTTCGACCGTGACCTTGCGCGTGCGCGGCAGCTGGCCGGCGAACTGAACGCCCGTTTCGGCAAGGGCCGCGCCTTTGCCGTAACAGACCCGGCGGCCTCCCTGCCCTTCGCCGATGGTCTGATCCATGCAACGCCCATGGGCATGCCCGCCCATCCCGGCATGCCGGTTGCGGCCGCTCTCATCGAGCAGCGGCATTGGGTGGCCGATATCGTCTATATGCCGCTCGTCACCGAATTGCTGGCGGCGGCGGCGAAAAAGGGCTGTCGCACCCTGCCCGGCGGCGGCATGACCGTGTTTCAGGCCGTCGGCGCATTCCGCCTCTTCTGCGGCCGCGAGCCCGATGCAGAGCGCATGACGGCGCATTTCACCGAACTTTGCATGGCCGAGGGCGTGGCATGAGCCTTTTCACCGTTTTGAACGGACCCAATCTCAACCTGCTCGGCCAGCGCCAGCCGGAAATCTATGGCTATGAGACCTTGGCCGATATCGAGACCAACTGCCGCACCGTCACGGAAGCCGCCGGTCATGCGCTGTTTTTCGCCCAGAGCAATCGCGAATACGAGCTGATCGACTGGATTCACGAGGCGCGCGGCAAATCATCGGGCATCGTCATCAATCCCGGCGCCTTCACCCATACGTCGGTGGCGATCCTCGATGCGCTGAACGCCTTCGAAGCACCTGTCATCGAAGTGCATATTTCCAACATCCACAAACGCGAGGTTTTCCGGCACCATTCCTATGTCTCGACCCGCGCCGAAGGCGTCATCGCCGGCCTTGGCATCGAAGGTTATGAGGTGGCGCTGCGCCACCTCATCAATCGCCTTTCCCGATCCGCGTAATATGCTCGGGCCTCAAGACATAGCGCAGCAACATCTCCGCCACATGCGCGGACAGCGCTTCCTGGCCGGCCTCGCTAAAAAGCGTGTTGCCAAAATTGAACGAAAAGGTCTCGGTATTCGAGACGTTATAAAAAGACAGGGCGCTGATCTGCCAATGCAGTTCAAGAGCGTCCAGTCCGGGCCGGAACAGGCCGGCATCCTGCCCGCGCTTCAATATTCGGCGCATGATTTCAATGGCTGGCCGGTTGACGTCGCGGATCGCTTCGGAAACCCTGATATGCCTGCCGTGGTGAATGTTTTCCGTCATCACCATCCGCACGAAAGCGGGGTTGCGGCGATGGTGCTCGAAGGTAAACCGACAGAGCTTCTCAAGCGCGGCGACCGGCTCGAGATCATCCAGCTCAAGACTGCCTTCGCCGCCACGCACCTGCGCATAGGCCTCTTCCAGGACGCGTTTGTAAAGGCCTTCCTTGTCGCCGAAATAATAATAGATCATGCGCTTGGACGTGCGCGTGCGCGCCGCGATTTCATCGATGCGGGCGCCGGAAAGGCCGTTCTGCGAAAACTCCTCCATGGCCACCGAAAGAATGTCGCGGCGAACCCCCTCCGGATCGCGCTTCGCCTGCCGGCTGCCTCGGGTTCCGTTCGAAGTCGCGCTTTTGGTCATCATCCATTCCATCGGTGGGGCGGCCGGCTTCCGGTCACGCCCTGATTATTAACCAATCAGTACATAAGGCTGAAAAGGAAGGCAATATGGCGAGCTATGACACGATAAGACACGGCATGCCAATGCGCACATCCATTGCAACCGTATCGATCAGCGGCGAATTCCCCGAAAAACTGGCGGCCATCGCCAAGGCGGGCTTTTCCGGCGTGGAGATTTTCGAAAACGATTTCCTGACCTATGACGCCTCGCCGCGCGAGGTGAAGGCGCTGGCCGCCGATCACGGTCTGGATATCACCCTGTTCCAGCCGTTCCGCGATTTCGAGGGCATGCCGGAACCGCACCGCACCCGCGCCTTTGAGCGCGCGCAGCGAAAATTCGATATCATGGGCGAGCTCGGCACCGATCTGATGCTGATCTGCTCCAATGTCTCGCCGGTCTCGCTTGGCGGCATCGACCGCGCGGCGGCCGATTTCCATCAACTGGGCGAGCTTGCGGCCAGACATGGCGTGCGCGTCGGTTACGAGGCGCTGGCCTGGGGCCGCCATATCAGCGATCACCGCGATGCCTGGGAGGTGGTGCGCCGCGCCGACCACGCCAATGTCGGTATCATTCTCGACAGTTTCCACACGCTGTCGCGCAAGATCGATCCCAATTCGATCCGCTCCATTCCCGGCGACAAGATTTTCATCGTGCAGCTGGCCGATGCGCCGCTGATCGACATGGACCTGCTCTACTGGAGCCGCCATTTCCGCAACATGCCGGGCGAAGGCGATCTGCCTGTCGTGGATTTCATGCGCGCCGTCGCCGCCACCGGCTATAGCGGCCCGCTATCGCTGGAAATCTTCAACGATCAGTTCCGCGGCGGCTCGGCCCGGCTGCTCGCCGAAGACGGGCACCGTTCGCTCGTCAACCTCATGGATCAGGTGCGCCGCCTCGAACCCGATATTCGCATCGACGTGCCCGCCATGCCGGAACGGGTTGAGACGCAAGGGGTGGAATTCGTCGAATTCACCACCGCGCCGGAGGAAAAGGCCCATCTGGAGACCCTGCTCGCCACGCTCGGTTTTGAAAAAACCGCAAGGCATCGCAATCGCAATGTCGATCTTTATACGCAGGGCGATATCCGCATTGTCATCAATACCAGCGATGACGGCGACAGTTTCGCCGGTGCGTCCTATTCCATCCACGGCACCAATGCCTATGCCTTCGGCCTGAAGGTCGATGATGCCGGGGCAGCCCTTGCCCGGGCGGAAGCGCTCGGCGCACCGACCTTTGCCGAACCGCGCAAATCAGGCGAAGTCACCGTTCCCGCCATTCAGGGCGTGGGCAACGGCGTCATCTATTTCCTCGATGCCTCGCCGGCGCTCGCCTCCATCTGGGACAAGGAATTCGTCTCCACAGGCAGTCCGAAGGCACAGGGCGCTGCCGGGTTGATGCGGATCGATCATCTTGCGCAAACAACGCATTACGATGAAATGCTGACCTGGCTTCTGTTTTACACCTCGCTGTTTTCCACCCGCCGCACGCCGATGGTCGATGTGGTCGATCCCGGCGGGCTGGTGCGCAGCCAGGCGATTGAAAGCGTGCCGGCGCCGCATTTCCGCCTGACCATGAACGGTGCGGATAACCGCAAGACCTTCGCCGGCAAATTTCTGGCCGAGGGTTTCGGCACCAGCATCCAGCACATCGCCTTTGCCACCGACGATATCTTCGCCACCGCAAAAGCCTTGCAGGCGCGCGGTTTTCACGCCCTGCCGATCTCGCGCAATTATTACGACGATCTGGAAGCCCGTTTCGGGCTGGAGCCGGAATTTTCCGATGCGCTGAGGGCCGCCAGCATTCTTTATGACCGCGACGACAATGGCGAATATTTCCAGATCTACAGCCGCACCTTCGGGGAAGGTTTCTTTTTCGAGATCATCGAAAGGCGCGGCGCTTACGGTGGTTATGGCGCGATGAACGCACCCTTCCGAATTGCCGCGCAGCGACGCCTTGCCCCGCCGGTCGGCATGCCGAGGGAATAGGTATCGTCACGATACGATCAGGCCGCAGCCGGCAGGAATGTCGCTGCGGCCAACCCGTATTCAAGCCAGCGTCGTTATCTCATAATCCCGTGGAATGGCGACGGTGGCCGTGAACCACTCCGATGCCCGCGTCCGCTGCTGATGGAAATCAAAGGCGGCGCGATCGGCAAAAAGCTCCTCCACCCGCCAGACCAGAGGATCGTCGGTCCGGGTGACGTCGAAGGAAATGCAGCCGGGCTCCGCTCTTTTCAGACGAAGATGTTCGGGAAGATGGGTTTCCACAAGCCGGATATCCTCCACCGATGTGCAGCGCAGGAAGCCGGACAGTCTGACCGCACCCGTTCCATTCGTCATATTCTCTATCCTTTTTCGATGATCCATATCCGCCTTCTACGACGAGAAGCAGCACAATCATCTACGCTTGCGGACATCAAGACAAAATTCGCCCGCCAATCCCTCCGCAGTCCGCTCGGGGGCCTGATCCGGGGGATCTGCAACCGTTGAAATCAATGGAGTCTCGAGAAAAACACGAGGATGATTTCGTGTATGGCGAGATTGCGTACATCCATATGCCCGGTGGGCCAACCGGCGGCGCCCGCCCGGAAACACGCTGACGTTCATCTCGCCCTCGCTTCGCGCCCAAAATAAATGCACCTGCGCATTTGTAGAGCAGTACACAAAAATTGTTCAACACTCTGGACATGATTGTCCGGTTTTGTTAGCTTTTTTGTAAAACAAGGGTGGGGAATACAATTTCATGCACATCATCGATTCCGGGGCCGATGCCGCGCGTTCTGCCGGCACCGACGCGGTTGCTTTCAGGGCCGGAAAAAGATCGCAATATCCGCGTCCGCCAGCCGCATCCGATGTGCATCGCACCCTCAAGGTGGCGTGAGACACCATGCGCTTTTCCGCGACATTCACCGCCTCCCGCACATCCCTGCATACCGAGCCCTTATTCCACACCCTTTGCCCTTCCATAATTCAGATGGCCGCGCCAGAATTGCCGCGCACGCCAAGCCGGAGACGCTGACATGACTGCCGCAAACCGCAACGCCCTCCTCTCGGTCGAAGGCCTGAGCGTCGAGTTCGGTAATAGCCGCGTCGTGGACGATATCTCTTTCAGCGTGGAGCCCGGCCGGACCGTGGCGATTGTCGGCGAGTCCGGATCGGGAAAATCGGTCACCTCGCTGTCCACCATGCGCCTTGCCGACATGATGGGCGCGACCTACCCCACCGGCAAGATCCTGTTTGAAGGCAGGGACCTGCTGAAGGCGTCGCAAAAGGAGATGCGCGCGATCCGCGGCAAGGAGATCGCCATGATCTTCCAGGAGCCGATGACCTCGCTCAACCCCGTCTTCACCATCGGCGACCAGATCTGCGAAGTGCTTGTGCTGCATGAAAAGATGGGCAAGCAGGCGGCGCTGGCGCAAGCACAGACGCTGCTCGAAATGGTGCGCCTGCCCGATGCGGCCGAGCTTCTGAAGCGTTATCCGCACCAGCTTTCCGGCGGCATGCGCCAGCGGGTGATGATCGCCATGGCGCTCGCCTGCCGGCCGAAGCTTTTGATCGCCGACGAGCCGACGACGGCGCTTGACGTGACCATTCAGGCGCAGATTCTCAACATCATGCGCGACCTGCAGAAAAAGCTCGGCATGGGCATGGTCTTCATCACCCATGATATGGGCGTGGTGGCGGAAATGGCCGATGACGTCGTTGTCATGTGGAAGGGCAAGAAGGTCGAGGAAGGCCCGGTGAAGGATATCTTCGCCAATCCGCAACACCCTTACACGCGTGCCCTGCTTTCCGCCGTGCCGCGCCTCGGCAGCATGGAAGGCGAAGAATTTCCCAAGCGCCTGCCGCTTACCGTGCTGCAGGACGGCCAGCCGGTGGTGGTCGGCGAGGAGCGTGTGCAGAACACCGCGAAATATGACGCCAAGCCGCTTTTGTCGGTCAAGGACCTGTTCGTGCGTTTCGATATTCGCAAGAACCTGTTCGGCAAGGCGACGCACCGTTGCAGCGCCGTGCAGAAGGTGAGCTTCGATATTCACGCCGGCGAGACGCTGGCGCTGGTGGGCGAGTCCGGTTCCGGCAAATCCACCATCGGCCGCACCATTCAGCAATTGCAGACCGCAATATCAGGCGAGATCGCCTTCAACGGACGCAGCTATTCTGAAATGTCGGCGGCGGAGCGCTTCCGCATGCGCCAGGAAGTGCAATATATCTTCCAGGACCCCTTCGCCTCGCTCGATCCGCGCAAGACGGTTGGGTTCTCGATTGCCGAGCCGATCAACACCCACGGTTTGATCAATGATCAGAAGGCGGTACGCCGGCGGGTGGATGAATTGCTGGAGCGTGTGGGCCTCAGCTCCGAACATGCCGCGCGTTATCCGCACGAGTTTTCCGGCGGCCAGCGCCAGCGCGTCTGCATTGCCCGCGCGCTGGCTTCCGATCCGAAGCTGATCATCGCAGACGAGGCGCTCTCGGCGCTCGATGTCTCCATTCAGGCGCAGATCATCAATCTGTTCATGGATTTGCAGGCCGAGCGTGGCCTCGCTTATCTCTTCATCAGCCATGACATGGCTGTCGTGGAAAAGATGAGCCACCGCGTCGCCGTGCTTTATCTTGGCCAGATCATGGAAATGGGCAGCCGCCGGCAGGTGTTCGAAACGCCGACGCATGATTATACCCGCCGCCTGCTTTCCGCCGTGCCGGTCGCCGATCCGACCATCGAGCGCCGCATCGCCATGATCGAGGGCGAAATACCCAATCCCGTGCGCCGTGTCGGCGACGAGCCGGCCATTCTCGCCCATGAGGAAATCAATCCGGGCCACTTCATCGCGAAGAGCGCCTGAATAACAACCAGAACCGCAACCATCTGAAGAGGAACAGGTAGATGACAATGATCAAAAAGGGGATGACGACAACGTTCGTCGCGCTTGCCATGGCCGCCACGGCCTTTACCGCCGCACCGGCTCTTGCCGCCGGCAAGATGACCATTTCCAGCCCGCAGGACCCGGGCAGCTGGGACCCGATCGACACCTTCCTCGTGCAGTGGGCGGCTGTGGCCACCAACATCTTCGATGGCCTCACCTATCGCGGCCCGGACCTGAAGGTTGTGCCCGGCCTTGCCGAATCCTGGGAAGAGCTGGATGAGGGCAAGCGCATCCGCTTCAAGCTGCGCCAGAACGTCAAGTTCCACAATGGCGAACCCTTCAACGCCGCCGCCGTCAAGTTCACCTTCGAGCGCCTTCTCGGCGAACAGGGTGCCAAGGGACCGCAGCGCTCCAACTATGTCGCCATCGAAAGCGTCGATGTCATCGACGATTACACCGTCGACATGAAGCTGAAGGCGCCCGATCCGGTGCTGCTGACCAAGCTTGCCGGTTATGGTGGCATGATCGTTCCGCCTGCCTACATCACGGAAAAGGGCGAGGACAATTTCAACCTCAACCCAGTCGGCACCGGCGCATTCAAATTCGTTTCCTACGCGCCGAAGACCAATATCAAGCTGGAAGCCAACCCCGATTACTGGGGCGGTGCGCCGAAACTTTCCGAGCTTGAATATCGCTTCATCGCCGAGCCGGCGACCGCCGTTGCCGAATTGCAGGCCGGCCGTGTCGATCTCGTCATTCCGCCCACCATCCCGATCGGCATGATCCCGGTCATCGAAGGCGATTCCAAGCTTGAGATCGTCAGCGTTCCCGGCCCGACGGTCGATGCGCTGCGTTTCAACACCCGTGACGGCATCACCGCCGATCCGAAGGTGCGCAAGGCGATCATCATGGCCGTCGATCGCGGCACCATCGTCAAGTCGATCCTCGCCGGCCAGGCATCGGAAATCGCAAGCTTCCAGAGCGCGCTGTCCTTCGGTTACGACCCGGCACTGAAGCCGCTGCCTTACGATCCGGAAGGCGCGAAAAAGCTGCTCGCGGAAGCCGGCGTCAAGGCAGGCGCGGCGCTGCAGATCGATATCCGCGGCAATGACGCGACGATGAACGAGGTGGCGCAGGTTATTTCCAGCTACCTCTCCATGGTCGGCATCACCGCCACCATCAAGCCTTACGAAACAAACGTTCTCTTGAACGACATCATCCCGCAGGGCAAGACCGGCGCGATGTTCCAGCAGAAATGGGGCGGCTGGACCTTCGATTACGACAACACGGCCTATTCCATGTATCACTCGGGTGAAAAGTGGAACCCTTACGACAAGGACGAAAAGCTGGACAAGCTGCTTGAATCCCAGCGTCCGCTGACCGACCGTGCCGAGCGCGAAAAGATCCTCAAGGAAATCGGCAGCTATACCGCCGAACGCGCGCTGGAAATCCCGCTTTACAACACCAATGCCATTTACGGCATCAACAAGCGGGTCAAGGGTTTCGTCGCACCGCCGGATAACCGCCTGAAGCTGACCGACGTCACCGTCGAATAATCAGGCTGTTTTCTGATCAACACACCTTGCCCGCCGCAACGCGGGCAAGGCCGGGTCTCTCTTCAAGGTAAAAAACGTGGCCGGTTTCCTCATCAAGCGATTGCTGCAGGCGATTTTTGTCGTCATCGCCATCACCCTTCTCGTTTCTTTCGCCATCCGCCTCACCGGCGATCCGGCTGTCACCATGTTCCAGGGCGGCGGCAGCATGACGGAAGACGATCTGGCGCGCATTCGCGCGGCGCTCGGTACCGACCGGCCGTTCTTCGTGCAATATTTCAGCTTCCTGAAGGGCCTCGTGACGCTCGATTTCGGCCGCAGCTTCACCGGCAGCACGCCGGTCTCGCGCCTCATCGCCGATGCCCTGCCCGCCACGCTTTTGCTCGCCTTCATCTCCATGGCGGTGTCGATCGCGCTTTCCATCCCGCTCGGCATCAAGGCGGCGACCTCGCGCGGCAAGACGGCCGATCAGGTGATCCGCATCTTCTCGCTCATCGGCCTTTCCTTCCCGAACTTCTGGCTCGCCACCATGCTGGTGCTCTTGTTCTCCATCACGCTCGGCTGGCTGCCTCCAAGCGGCATGGGCGGTTTTGCAAGCTACATCATGCCCGCCGTCACCATGGGCGTCATCCTGACGGCCACCAATGTCCGCCTCGTGCGCACGGCCATGCTCGATACGCTGCGCTCGCAATATGTCATGGTGGCGCGCGCCAAGGGTCTCAGCGAAAGCAAGGTTCTCTACAAACACGCGCTGCGCAACTGCGCCATTCCGCTCATCACCTATTTCGGCCTGCAATTCGGCGGATTGCTCGGCGGTATCGTCGTCATCGAGCGGGTCTTCAACTGGCCGGGCCTCGGCACGCTTGCCTTCGATGCGGTCGGCGCGCGTGACTATCCCGTGCTTCAGGCCGTCATCACCGTGCTGTCGCTGATGATCGTCGGCATCAACCTTCTGGTCGATATCGCCTATGGGCTTGTCGATCCGCGCATCCGCACGGAGTAAGTGACGATGGCTGCCAAAACCTCGCGTCTCGCGCGCTTCACCAATCTCGAATTCGTCCTCGGCGCGTTCCTCACGACAGTCATCTGCCTTGCCGTCGTCTTTTCCGACGTGCTGTTTCCGGGCGGGGCTGACAAGATCGACCTGATGGCCCGCCTTGCCAAGCCCTTCGCCAATGCCGCCCATCCGCTCGGCACCGATCCGCTCGGTCGTGACGTGCTCGCCCGTGTCGTCGCCGGCGGCAAGATTTCGCTGCTGGTCGGTTTCACCTCGGTCATCGGTGCGGTCATCTTCGGTGTCGCGGTCGGCCTGGTCGCCGGTTATTATCGCGGCTTCTGGGACATGCTGGTCATGCGCTTTGCCGATATCCAGCTCGCCATGCCCTTCATTCTCTTGGCCATCACCTTCATCGCCATTGTCGGCGGCAGCCTCACCAACACCATCATCCTGCTGATCGTGTCTCAATGGGTGCAATATGCCCGCCTCGTGCGCGGCTCGGTGCTGACGCTTCGGGAGCGGGAATTCATCCTGTCTGCCCGCGCCATCGGCGTGAAGGACTGGCGTATCATCCTCCAGCACCTGCTGCCGAACCTCATCGGCCCGGTCATCGTCCTGATGACGCTGAATGTCGCCAACAACATCCTCTTGGAAAGCAGCCTTACCTTCCTCGGCCTCGGCGTTGATCCGACCATACCGAGCTGGGGCGGCATGCTGGCGGATGGCCGCACCTATCTGCAGACCGCATGGTGGGTCAGCGTCTTCCCCGGCCTTGCCATCCTGCTGACTGTGCTTGGCCTCAACCTTCTCGGCGACTGGCTGCGCGACAGCCTTGACCCAACAGGCAGAACCTCGAGGTAATCCAGATGAGCCAGATTTTCGACCAGACCTTCGAGCGTACTCTGGATACCCTCGTCGCCCGCGCGACACCCGGCCAGTCCTTCGAGGCCTGGACCTTCGACGACGCCAAAAGCCGCCGCGAGGCCGAAGAGAGGCTGAAGAAAAAAGGCGTCAGCGCCCGCATCCGCAGCGCCTACAAACCGCTTCTCTTCACCTTTCTGGAAGAGATCAATCTGGATGGCGTCGACACCATCGAGGTGCGTTACCCCGTGCACGCCAACGCCCCCGCCAACCGTTTCCGGCTGGAGGCCTACCCGCTGGCGGCTCTGGTGGGCGATGCGAAGATCGATTTTATCGCCCGCGACGACGACGCCTTCCATTATGACGTTACGCTGAGCCGTAATGGCAGGAAGGAAACCCTGAAGGTTCTGGCCCCAAACCGGGTTCATACCGATATCGTCGGCGAAACCAATGTCTCGCCAACCGGCTGGTTCCGGCCCGCCGGCGAGGCTGCGGGCGAGCTGCTGGAGACGGATTACGAGCGGCTTTTCGAAGCGGCGATCCATGCCGTCGCCAACCACGGCTGGGGCGATGAGGAGCCCTATTTCGAGGAACTGAACATCCGCGTCGCGCATCCGGCCGAAGACCTACCGCTTTCCGTCGGCGATGAGGTCGTCAGCCTGCGTGAAGCGCTGCACGAGGATTTCTATTTCTCGCTCCTGGAGTTCTTCCAGAAGAAATCCGGCCGCCCGCTGGGTGACCGGGGCCTGAAGCCCGGCCAGATCGTGCCGGAGATTGTCAAAAGCGAAGGCGGAATCTCGCTGCGCATCGAGACCCGCGCGCTCAGCACCACCTTCCTCGATGGCGGCGAGCAGCCGATCGATACGGCCCGCGAACCGGTCGCGGCAGGCCAGCTCGTAAAGCTGCTTGAAGAGATCGGCGGCGAGACCTTCGACGCCCGCTCGCGCTCGGGTCGCGTCCTTGCCGCCCGTTACGTGGCCGGCAGCGATGCCGCCGTGATGGTGAGCGGTGGCCAGCACCCCAACGAGACGACAGGCATCGTCGGCGCCATCCGCGCCGCCCGCAAACTCGCGGAGCGCAAGGGCGCGCATTTCACCATCTCGCCGCTGGAAAACCCCGACGGCTACGCCCTGCACCAGCGCCTGCGCGTCGACAATCCGCGCCACATGCATCATGCCGCGCGTTACACCGCTCTTGGCGACGATCTCGAATATCGCACCCCGGAAAATTCGGGGGCGCATCTCAACGAGAAGGAAATCCGCTTCAAGGCGCAGGAGATGAGTGGCGCGCGCCTGCATGTGAACCTGCACGGTTATCCCTCACACGAGTGGACCCGGCCTCTATCCGGTTATGTGCCGCGCAATTTCGCCATGTGGACGCTGCCGAAAGGCTTCTTCCTCATCATCCGCCACCACGCGGACTGGGAAAGTCAGGCGGAAGCCCTGCTCGACAAGGTAACCCGCCATCTGGGCGCCATACCCGGCCTTCTGGACTACAACAACCGCCAGATCGCGCTTTATGAAATCCACGCCGGCGAAACCGGTTTCCGCATCATCAACGGCTTCCCGTGCCTGTCCTCCATCGACGACCGCCACACCGTGCCGATGACGCTGATCACCGAATATCCCGATGAAACCATCTATGGCGACGATTTCATCACCGGCCATACCGCGCAGATGGAAACGGTCCTCTCCGCCTATGAGGCATGGCAGGAGATTGTGTCGCCGCAAATCGCCTGACGCCGCCAGACGGAACGGCCATGCCAGCGTGTTCACCTCCGGGGCGCGCTGGCAACCCGTTAATTTGCGAGAGGCGGCGCATAAGGCCGACAATGTTCGGATGTCTCCTGTATTGTCGGCCTTATGCGCGACAACAAGTCAAACCCGATCAAGCATGAAGCGGAACGGTTTTGCATGGTGCGGGTGTGAACCACAGGAGACCCCATGCCCGCTCTGGACAAGCTTATCTGGCAGATCGAAACCGATCTGCATAAAAACCTGACATTGACGGTCCTGTCCGACCGCTGCGCCATCAGCACGCATCATATGTGCCGGTTGTTTCAGCTTTCCACCGGTCTGTCGATCATGTCCTATGTCCGCGCGCGCCGACTATCCGAGGCGGCCAGAACCATCGCAGGGTGCGATGCTGACATCCTCACCGTCGCGCTCGGTGCGGGATACGGGTCCCATGAGGCGTTCACACGAGCCTTTGCGAATTATTTCAACACATTACCAAGCATTGTTCGCAAGGCCCGATCAACCTCGTCCCTTGATCTCATGGAGCCATTCAAAATGAAGAAAGACATGTTCGTCGACGTCCAGCCGCCGGAAATACGCCGGCGCGACGCCTTTATGGTGGTCGGCCTCAGCACCACCTGCTCGCTGGAAAACAACGGCGCCATTCCGGCACTGTGGCAGGCCTTCAACATGCGCGAAAGCGACGTCGAGGAGGCGGTGGCCGGGGCCGCTTACGGCGTCTGCAGCGTTGCCGATGAAGCCGGAAACTGCACATATCTCGCCGGCGTCAGGGCGCTGAAGAAAACGCCGGGCATGGATCATGTCGAGTTGCCCGCACAATCCTATGCGGTTTTTGTCCATAACGGCCACGTCTCGGATCTTCCCGGAACGGTCTATACGATCTGGAACAAGGCGCTGCCCGATGCCGGATTGAAGACCGCCCCCTCTCCCGATTTCGAGCTTTATGACCGGCGCTTCGATCCACAAACAGGGCGTGGAACCGTGGAGATCTGGGTTCCGATCATAACCTGAGGCACAAGCTTGTGACCATGCATGCTCCAGCCTCGCCTTGGAGCATGCACTGCAACCCCGCTGCGAAAATGCGGTGAGCCTATTTCGTCGTCGTGGCGGCGGCGAGCTTCTGATCCCGCTGCTTCTGCAGCAGCTTCTTTCCCTTGCTGAGAATATGCAGATTGGCTGCGTCGAGCTTGTTGTAACCCGCCTGAATGATATCGATATCGGCAACGTGGCCGATCGCCGCGAGCTTGTACATGACGTCGCCGACGGCCAGATCGATGGCTGGAGCCGGTGTGGATGCGGCATCCTTCAACGCCGCCTGAATATCTTCCGCCGTTCCGCCCATGGCATGATAGAGCGTGAGCGCCTTGCGCAGGAATGCCTCACGACGCTCGATCCTGTTGTTGAGCATATTTTCTCCAATGCGATTTCGCATCAGCTCAACAGCTTTATTCTGATATTCGCCCATCAAGACACCAAGTAAAGTTCAAAAATATGCTTCGAGAGACTACGAAAAATCCCCTTCGAACTGGTTAAAGTCCCGGGTTTTCGCCTCCCTGCAAGCACTATTCCGCACCGGGTTTGCCCGAAGCTGTCTTCACCTCACGCCATCGCCGGCGGTCGCCGGTTTGAGAATCGCCGGGCGGCGCTTAATGTCCGATCCGGTATGGGGGCAGAGCGGAATGGCAGGGTATTGATAACCGTCAGGTTATTTATTACCCCCCTTATTTCATTTTACTTTGGCCACGGCACTCATCAATCTGGCAGCCTGGATCGGTGGATGGGAGCCACGGATCAACTGGGAGGAAATCATGAAACTACGGATCACCGCCGCAATCGCGGCCATCTGCTTCAGTACTGCCGCTTATGCCGAGACGATCAAGGTGGGCGTGGTCGGTCCGTTCTCCGGCCCGTTTGCGCTACAGGGCAAGAACTTCAAGGCCGGCATCGATGCCTGGTTCGCCCTTCACGGCAACAAGATCGGCGATGACACGGTCGAGGTCGTCTATCGCGATGTGCCGCAGGCCGATCCGGCGCAGTCCAAGGCGCTGGCGCAGGAGCTGGTAGTGAAGGAAGGCGTGCAATATCTCGCCGGCTTCTATTTCACCCCTGATGCCATGGCCGTCACGCCTTTGCTGAAGCAGGGCAATGTGCCGATGGTCATCATGAATGCCGCCACCTCGGCCATCGTGACGAAAAGCCCCTATGTGGTGCGCACCTCTTTCACCACCTGGCAGACCTCCACCCCCATCGCCAAGGTGGCGTTTGATGGCGGCGTGAAGAAGGTCATTTCGCTGGTCAGCGATTACGGCCCGGGCGTCGATGCCGAGAACGCCTTCAAGGCGGCCTTTACCGCCGCCGGTGGCGAGGTGGTGGAAACCATCCGCATGCCGCTTTCCACCAATGATTTCAGCCCGATCATGCAGCGCGTGAAGGATTCCGGCGCGCAAGGCGTCTTCGCCTTCCTGCCGTCAGGCCCCACCACGCTCGGCTTCGTCAAGGCCTTCAACGATAACGGCCTGAAATCCGCAGGCGTCAAGCTCTTCGCACCGGGCGATCTGACACAGGAATCCGACCTGCCGGCGCTTGGCGAAGCCGCACTCGGCATGCAGACGACCTTCCATTACGCCGTCTCGCATGATTCCCCTGAGAACAAGACCTTCGTGGAAGCCGCCGCCAAGGCGATCGGCAATCCCAAGGAGCTGTCCTTCCCCGCAGTCGGCGCCTTTGACGGCATGTATGTCATCAGCAAGATGATCGAGGCGACCGGCGGCAAACAGGATGCGGAAAAGGCGGTGGACGCGGTGAAGGGTCTTTCCTGGACAAGCCCACGCGGCCCTGTCAGCATCGATCCGGAAAGCCGCCACATCACGCAGAACATCTATCTGCGCGAAGTGGCCAAGGCCGATGACGGCAGCTATTACAACAAGGAAGTCCAGACCTTCGAAAAACAGGGCGATCCGGGCCTCGCCGCCGCGAAATAACCGGCGATACGGGCCTCGCCGCGACAATGGCGGCCATTCTTGAAACGGTCGAACCGCCCCTATGGCGGTTCGGTTCCGGCCCGGACGGGCGTTGCAGCACCGGGAGGAGCTTTTCAGCATGCAGACGGTCTTCAGCATCCTCATCGATGCGCTTGCCTATGGCATGGTCCTGTTCATCATTTCCATCGGCCTATCGGTGACGATGGGGCTGATGCGGGTGGTCAATCTGGCGCACGGCGCCTTCGCCATGATCGGCGGTTATCTCGCCTCCTATGCCGCCCATGGCCTCGGCCTCGGTTACGCCGTGGCGATCCTCGTCGCCATCGTCGGCACCATTGTCATTGCCATTCCGCTTGAGCGTTTTCTCTATCGCCGCATCTATGGCGCGCCGGAGCTGACGCAAGTGCTGATGACCATCGGCATCACGTTCTGCATCATCGGTATTGCCAATTTCGTCTTCGGGCCGACACTCAAAACCATTCCCTTGCCGCAGCAGCTGGCCGGCCCCACCGATCTCGGCTTCCGCACCATCGCCACCCACCGCATCTTCGCCATTGCCTGCGGTCTGGCCGTGGCCGGCGCATTGTGGTTCACCTTCGAGAAGACCGCCTTCGGCATCAAGCTGCGCGCTGCTGTCGATAATGCCGCCATGGCCGCCGCGCTCGGCGTGCGCACCGAGGTTATCTATGCCGTCAGCTTCGCCATCGCCGTCGGCCTTGCCGCCATGGGCGGCGTCATCGGCGCGGAACTGCTGCCGGTCGAACCCTATTATGCGCTGCGTTATATGGTTACCTTCCTCGTGGTGGTCTCGGTCGGCGGCGCGGGCTCCATTCCCGGCGCGCTGATCGCCTGTCTGCTGCTCGGCGCCATCGATACGACCGGGCGGTATCTTGCGCCCGAATATGGCGAATTCTTCTTTTACCTGGCGGTCATCGTGATCATCACCTTGTTCCCGCGCGGCCTTCTCGGAAGGGCGAAATGAGATGGCGGTGCTCATGAATGACGTGACTGAAACGGCAGAAATCCCGAAGGCGCGCTCGCCGCTGCGCACGCTTGCGGGACCGCTCCTCATCATTATCGCCGCCATTGCCGGTTATTACCTGTTTCCGGATAATCTGGCGCTTCTGACCCGCATCATCGCCATTGCTCTCTTGGTGCTGTCGATCGATCTCGTCACCGGCTATTGCGGCGTCGCCACGCTTGGCCATGCCGCGCTCTTCGGCGCGGGCGCCTATGCCGCCGGCATCGCCGCCGCCCATTTCGAGATCACCGATCCGCTTTTGATGACCGTGATCGGCGCGGGCGCGGGCGGCGTGGCCGGTCTGGTCTCCGGCACGGTTCTCCTGCGCGCCCATGGCCTGCCGCAGCTCGTTCTCTCCATCGCCGTCATCCACCTGTTCCATGAGGCTGCCAACAAGGCATCGGGCTGGACGGGTGGCAGCGACGGGCTTGCCGGCGTTTCCCCGGACGCGCTGTTCGGCACCTTCGAATTCGATCTTTTCGGCCGCACCGCCTATATTTACGGCGTCTGTCTGCTGCTCGTCGTCTTCCTCGCCCTCAGGGTCGTGGTCAATTCGCCCTTCGGCATGTTGTGCCGCGGCGTCAAGCAGGACAGCATCCGCATTCAGGCCATGGGCGGCTCCGTCAACGGTACTATTTTGAAGATGTTCGTCATATCAGGCGTCGTCGCCGGCATTGGCGGTGCGCTCAACGCCATTTCCACCCAGGTCGTCGGCCTCGACAGCCTCAGCTTCACGCTTTCGGCCGAAGCACTGGTCATGCTGGTGCTTGGCGGCGCGGGTTCGCTTTATGGTGCGCTGATCGGCACCGTCACTTTCATGTGGTTCGAAGATGTCGTTTCAGCCGCCAATCCGTTCCATTGGCTGACGATCGTCGGCCTGCTGCTGATTGCCGTCGTGCTCTTTGCACCACGCGGGCTTTACGGCGCGGGTGAGCAGATCATTGCGCGCCTGCGGGGAGATCGCAAATGAGCGCCATTTTTGAAGTATCCGGCCTGCAGAAGAATTTCGGTGGCCTCGTCGTCACCAACAACGTCTCGCTGTCGCTATCGCCGGGAGACCGCACGGTGCTGATCGGCCCCAATGGCGCCGGCAAGACGACCTTCGTCAATCTCGTCACCGGCAACATCAAACCTTCGGCCGGCACGGTGCGCATTGCCGGCGAGGATGTGACAGGCCTCAGCGCCAGCCAGCGGGTGAAACGCGGCCTCGTCCGCTCGTTTCAGGTCACACGGCTGTTTCAGGACATGACGCCTGAGGAGCATGTGGCGCTCGCCATTCTCCAGCGCGAAGGCAAGACCGGCCGGATTTTCGGCCGTTACCGCGCCATGCCCGCGGTGATGAGCGAAGCACGCGATATTCTCGGCACGCTCGGCCTTCTCGCGCTTGCCGAAACGCGGGTGCGTGAAATCGCCTATGGCCAGCAGCGGCTGATCGAGATCGCGCTTGCCATGGCGCTTCGCCCGAAAATCCTGCTGCTGGACGAGCCGGCCGCCGGCGTGCCTTCCACGGAAACGGCGCGCATCGAGCAGGCGCTCGACCGGCTGCCCGCCGATCTCGCCATATTGATGATCGAGCACGACATGGATCTGGTCTTTCGTTTTGCCAAACGTGTCGTGGTGCTCGCCGCAGGCGCGGTCATCTTCGACGGTTCGCCTGATGATGTCACCAGCAATGCGGAAGTCCGCCAAGCCTATCTGGGAAGTTACGCCGATGCCCGCAGCGCCGCTTGAAATCGTCAACCTGACCGCCGGTTACGGCCCGACCCGCGTCATCGAAGGCCTGTCGCTTTCGGTGCCATCAGGTTCGCGTTTTGCCGTTCTCGGCCGCAACGGCGTCGGCAAGACCAGCCTCTTCGCCACGCTGGCCGGCCAGACGAAACGTTTCGCCGGCGATATCCGCCTCGGCGGAGAGGACATTGCCGCCTTGCCGAGTGCCGCCCGTGCCAAAGCCGGCCTCGGTTACGTGCCGCAGACGCGGGATGTTTTCCCGACGCTGACCGTCGAGGAGAACCTGTTCGTCGGCCTCAAGGGTCGACCGAAATCCGCGATCGAAGAAGCCTATACGCTGTTTCCGCGCCTGAAGGAGCGCCGCCGCAATCTCGGCTCGCAACTTTCCGGCGGCGAACAGCAGATGCTCTCCACCGCCCGCACCATTCTCGGCCAGCCGCGCGTGCTGCTGCTCGACGAACCGCTCGAAGGCCTCGCCCCCGTCATCTGCGAGGAGCTGATGGCCGCCTTTTCCAAACTGGCGCAATCGGGCGAAATGACCATCCTCCTCGTCGAACAGCGCATCCAGATGGCCATCGACTTCGCCGACCACGCCATCATCATGGAACGCGGCCGCATCGTCTGGGAAGGGCCGTCCAGCGATCTTGCGGAGAACCCGGATATTATCGATACGCATCTTGGGGTTGGCGGGCTGCACTGAGCCAACGCATCGCCGTTGCGCGTTCATATATATGATCTCCGTCATACCGGCCTTGAGCCGGTATCCAGCCACCCCAAGTCCTGGGGTGAAAAGACTCTTCGCGCCGCGCAGACGCGCGCCGACTGGATTTCGGCTAAAGGCCGCAATGACGGAGGGCGACCGATCACACAAAGCCCCCGCCGTCTCATTTGCCCTTCCTCAAAAAACCCAATGGAATAAAAATTCCACTGCAGTTAAAGTGCACACGATTTCAGTCTGCACAAAGGAACGACAATGACGGCAATCGAGGCGCCAGAATCCGTAAAGGCTTTTGAGGAGCGGCTGCTCCAGGTCGCGGAGGGTTTGCCGAAACGATTGCGGCAATGCGCCGATTATGTCGCCTCCAATCAGGATCGCATCGCCGTTTCCACCGTCGCCGAAATGGCGGAAGGGGCTGGTGTGCAGCCTTCTGCCTTCATGCGGTTTTGCCAGATCATGGGCTTTTCCGGCTTTTCGGAAATGCAGCGGCTGTTCCGTGATTCCTATGTTGGCGGCTGGCCGGATTATGCCACGCGGCTCGACCATCTGCGTGAAAAGGGCGATGAAAGCGCATCCGGCCTGCTTGCCGAATTCGTGGAGGCCGGCCGGTCCTCGCTGGAAATGCTGCTGAAATCGGTCGATACACGCCAGCTTGACGAGGCGGTTTCGGCTCTCGCCGGTGCGCGCACCGTGCATATTGTCGGATTGCGACGGTCTTTCCCGATTGCCAGCTACCTTGCCTATGCCTTCGAGAAGATGAAGGTGCCGGCGGTTCTGCACAGTGCGGTCGGCGGACTCGGCAATATCAGCGCCATTTCCCGCGACGACGCGCTGATCGCGATCACCTTTTCCCCCTATTCCGCCGAGACGCTGGAACTGGCGGAAAACGCCCGCGCCAACGGCATTCCGGTCGTGGCGCTCTCCGATTCCGCCGTCAATCCGCTCCGCAAATCCGGCGCGACGCTGCTGACCGTCACCGAGATCGATTTCGGCGCGTTCCGCTCGCTTTCCGCCACACTCTGTCTGGCCATCACGCTGGCCGTGGCTGTGGGAACTCGCAAGACAGCCTGAATATTTTTATTGAAAACGGGAAAAATAGAATTTATGATCCAAATCCATGAAACGGACATTCCATCGTCGTCCGTCTCGTGACGGATGACAGTGGGCGGAGGAGGCTCACCGGAGCGGGATGGCGAAAGATGCGGGCGGCTTCGCCCGGTGTCGCTCCAAACATGTGAGGCAGGCCGCCGCGACAGGCGGCCCGAAGGAGGAACCTTTTGAAAAAACTTGATCTTATCACGATCGGGCGCTCGTCTGTCGACCTGTACGGTTCGCAGGTCGGCGGCCGTCTGGAGGACATGGCCTCCTTTGCCAAATATATCGGCGGCTCTCCCACCAACATCGCAGCCGGTGCCGCACGCCTTGGGCTCAACAGCGCCGTCATCACCCGCGTTGGCGATGAGCATATGGGCCGCTTCATCCGCGAGCAGCTGGTACGCGAAGGCGTTGACGTGCGCGGCGTAAAAACCGATCCGGAGCGACTGACCGCGCTGGTGCTGCTCGGCATTCGTGACCAGAACCAGTTCCCGCTGATTTTCTATCGCGAAAACTGTGCCGACATGGCGCTCAGCGAAGACGATATCGATCCCGCCTTCATTGCCGAGGCAGGCTGCATCTGCGCCACCGGCACGCATCTGTCGCATCCGAAGACCGAAGCGGCGGTGCTGAAGGCGCTGAAACTCGCCCGCGAAAATGGCGCGAAGACCGCGCTCGATATCGATTACCGGCCCAACCTCTGGGGTGTGGCCGGCCATGGCGATGGCGAGAGCCGTTTTGTCGAATCGCAGAAGGTCACCGCCAAGCTGCAATCCACCCTGCATCTGTTCGACCTGATCGTCGGCACGGAAGAGGAATTCCACATTGCCGGTGGCTCCACCGATACGCTGACCGCGTTGAAGGCCGTGCGCAAGGTTTCGAACGCGACGCTGGTGTGCAAGCGCGGGCCGATGGGTGCTTCGGTTTTCGCCGGCGATATTCCTGCCAGCCTCGACGATGGCGAGACGGGCGAAGGTTTTCCGATCGAGGTCTTCAACGTTCTGGGTGCCGGCGATGGCTTCATGGCCGGGCTGTTCCGCGGCTGGCTGCGCGGCGAAGACTGGCCGACGACGCTGAAATACGCTAATGCCTGCGGTGCTTTCGCCGTCTCCCGCCATGGCTGCACACCGGCCTATCCGAGCTGGGAAGAGCTGCAATATTTCTTCAAGGCCGGCATTCGCAACAGGGCGCTGCGCAAGGACGAGGCGCTGGAGCAGGTGCATTGGTCCACCAACCGCAAGGGCGACTGGGACACGATGCGCGTTTTCGCCTTCGATCATCGCATGCAGCTGGAGGCCATCGCCGACGAGCTTGGCGTCAAGCACGAGCAGATCGGCGCTTTCAAGAAACTCTGCCTTCAGGCCGCGCAGGAGGTTGCCGGTGACAGGCCGGGTTACGGCATTCTCTGCGACGGCCGCCTTGGCCGTGACGCCCTGTTTGCCGCCAGCGGCTCGGGCCTGTGGATCGGCCGCCCGGTGGAATGGCCGGGTTCGCGCCCGCTGACGCTGGAACCCGATCTCGGCAAGGATTTTGGCGGACTTTCCGAATGGCCGCTTGAAAATGTCGTCAAGGTTCTGTGTTTTTATCATCCCGACGATACGGATGAGATGCGTGCTACGCAGGAAGAGACGGTCATGCGTCTGTTCCAGGCGACACGCCGCAACCGGCTGGAAATGCTGCTGGAGGTCATTCCCTCCAAGGTCGGCCCGACCGACGATTTGACCGCCGCCCGCATCGTCGAACGTTTTTACGAGATCGGGGTCTATCCCGACTGGTGGAAGCTGGAGCCGATGAAGACCCGTGCCGCGTGGAAAAACGCCTGCGACGCGGTGCATCGCAACGATCCTTATGTGCGCGGCATCGTCGTTCTCGGTCTCGACGCGCCGCAAAGCGAACTGGAAGAGAGCTTCCGCCTTGCCGCCGGTTTCGATCTGGTCAAAGGTTTCGCCGTTGGCCGCACGATTTTCGCGGATGCCGCCCGCAACTGGCTCGGTGGCAGGATGACCGATGAGGAAGCGATAAAGGATATGGCGCAGCGTTATACCAGCCTGTGCCGCATTTGGGATGAGGCGCGCGCCAAAAAGGGAGAGGCAGCGTGAAGACAATCAGAATGACGGCTGCGCAGGCCATGGTTCGTTACCTGGCAGCGCAGATGAATGAACACGGCGAAACCTATATTGCCGGCATGTGGGCCATTTTCGGCCATGGCAATGTCGCCGGCATCGGCGAGGCGCTTTACGGCATCCGCGACGAACTGCCGACCTATCGCGGCCAGAACGAGCAATCCATGGCCCATGCGGCTATTGCCTATTCGAAGCAGCTGCGCCGCAGACGCGCGATGGCGGTCACCTCCTCCATCGGCCCGGGTGCGGCAAACATGGTGACGGCGGCAGCGCTGGCGCATGTCAACCGCCTGCCGGTTCTGCTGATCCCCGGCGATGTGTTCGCCAATCGCGGCCCGGACCCGGTGCTGCAGCAGCTCGAAGATTTCGGCGACGGCACCATGACGGTCAATGACTGCTTCCGCCCTGTCAGCCGTTATTTCGACCGCATCATGCGGCCGGAACAATTGCTGACAGCCCTTCCCCGTGCCATGCGCACCATGACGGACCCCGCCGATTGCGGCCCCGTCACGCTCGCCTTCTGCCAGGATGTGCAGGCGGAAGCCTATGATTACCCTGTCAGCTTCTTCGAAAAGCGTGTCTGGCGTCAGCGTCGTCCTGAGCCGGATGTCGTGGAGTTCGAAGAAGCGGTCGCCGCACTTAAAGCGGCGAAGCACCCGATCATCGTTGCCGGCGGCGGCGTGCATTTTGCCGGCGCAACCGAGACGCTGAAGCGCTTTGCCGAAACCCACTCCATTCCCGTCGTCGAAACGCAGGCCGGCAAATCGGCGCTCGCCTGGGATCATGATCTGAATTTCGGCCCCGTCGGCGTCACCGGTGCGGAAAGCGCCAATATCATCAGCGAGAAGGCCGATCTGGTCTTCGGCGTCGGCACACGTTTTCAGGATTTCACGACAGGTTCATGGGCATTGTTCAAGAACCCGAACCGCAAAATTCTGGCGCTCAACGTTCAGCCCTATGACAGCGCCAAGCACGATGCGATCAGCCTGACGGCGGATGCGAAGATCGGGCTTGAAAAGCTCTCCGCAGCGCTTGGCAGCCACCGTTTTGCGGCCCCGGATGCCGGTCTCAAGGCTGCATGGTTTAAGAAAGCCGATGCCGATACGGCGGCGCCGGGCGAGGACAACGCCAACAGCCTGCCCACCGACATGCAGGTCATCGGCGCGGTGCAGCGCCAGTCGCGTGACAATACCGTCGTCATGTGTGCCGCAGGCACCATGCCGGGCGAGCTTCACCAGCTGTGGAAATCCAGGCTGCCGCTCTCCTATCACATGGAATACGGCTTCTCCTGCATGGGCTATGAAGTGGCCGGCGGCCTCGGCATCAAGATGGCGGAACCGGACCGGGACGTAATCGTCATGGTCGGCGACGGCTCCTACATGATGATGAATTCCGAGCTTGCGACCTCGGTTGCCATGGGCGTGAAGATCACGCTCGTCATCACCGACAACAGGGGTTACGGCTGCATCAACCGCCTGCAGATGGAAACCGGCGGCGCGGAGTTCAACAACCTCTACGCCCACACCAACGTCAACCCGATTGCCATCGATTTCGTGGCTCATGCCGGGTCGATGGGTGCGGATGCCCGCAAGGTTTCCACTATAACCGAGCTGGAAGAGGCGCTTGCCGCGGCCCGCGCCTCCAGCCACACGACTGTCATCGTCATCGATACCGACCCTTACCCGACGCCGCAGGCCGGCGGTCACTGGTGGGATGTCGCGGTGCCTGAAGTTTCCGACCGCGCCGAAATCGGCCCGGCCCGCGCCCGTTATGAAAACCATGTCAAGGAAAGACAGTAAGATGATCCGTTACGGTACCAACCCGATTGCCTGGTCCAACGACGACGACCGCACGCTGGGCGCGCATATCAGCCTCGAACAATGCCTTGATGAGACCGCGAAGATCGGTTTCGACGGCATCGAAAAAGGCCACAAGTTCCCGACGGAGCCGGAAGGCCTGAAGGGCGTGCTTTCGCCGCGCGGCCTCTCCTTCGTCTCCGGCTGGCATTCGCTGAACCTTCTGACCGACGACATCGAATCCGAAAAGAAGGCGATGCAGCCGGCGCTTGATCTCCTGAAGGCCATGGGCTCGAAGGTCATCATCGTCTGCGAGACCTCCAACGCCATCCATGGCGATGACAACAAGGCGCTGGTCGACCGTCCGCGCCTTGCAGCCGAGGACTGGGCCAAATTCGGCGCGGGCGTCGAGGCGCTGGCCGCCTTTGCCGCAGAACAGGGCATCACCCTCGTTTATCACCACCACATGGGAACGGTGGTCGAGAGCGAAGACGAGATCGATCTCCTGATGAAGCACACCGGTCCGAAGACGCATCTGCTGCTCGATACCGGCCATTGCCTGTTCGGCGGCGGCGATCCCGTGCGCGTCGCGCAGAAATATATGGGCCGCGTCGGCCATATCCATGCCAAGAACGTGCGCCCTGCCATTGCCGATCAGGTTCGCGGTGAGCGGCTCTCCTTCCTCGAAGGCGTTCGCCGTGGCGTATTCACTGTTCCCGGCGACAGCGAAGGCGGCGTGAACTTTCCGCCGGTGCTGAAGGTGGCGGCCGAGCATGGCTACAGCGGCTGGCTGGTGATCGAGGCCGAACAGGACCCTGACGTGCGCAACCCGTTCGAATATCAGAGCCTCGGGCTGAAATCGCTGAAGGCTTTTGCGCGCGAGGCGGGGCTGGATAAGGCCGAGGCTGCTTGAGCTGAGCAAAGGAAGGCGGGCGGCCTACCCCATCCGTCATTCCGGCCTTGAGCCGGAATCCAGCCAGCCCAAGTCTTTGGGCTGAAAAGAGTCTTCCCGCCGCGCGGACGCGCGTCGGCTGGATTCCGGCTCAAGGCCGGAATGACGAGATGGCATGAATTATCGAACTGCTCACAAAAAGGAACACCACCATGACCTCACTTCTGCGCAAGCCGGTCGCGACCAGCGGCAAGGTGCACGATATCACGCCCCAAAGCGCGGATTGGGGTTATGTCGGTTTCGGCCTCTACCGCCTGAAGCCCGGCGAGACGGCGGCGGAAAACACCGGCGATACGGAAGTCATCCTCGTGCTGGTCGAAGGCAAGGCGACGATCTCCGCAGGGAATAAGGACTTCGGTGAACTCGGCGACCGCATGAATGTGTTCGAACGCAAGCCGCCGCATTGCGTCTATGTCCCCGCAGGTTCCGAATGGTCGCTGACCGCCACGACCGATTGCACCGTTGGTGTCTGCACCGCGCCCGGCGAAAAAGGCAGCCGCGAGGCGCAGCAGATAGGCCCCAATGGCGTACAGCTGACCGAACGCGGCAAGGGCGCCAATACGCGTTATATCTTCCCCATCGCCATGGAAGAGCGCGACGTGGCCGACAGCCTGCTGGTGACGGAAGTCTTCACGCCGTCGGGCAACTGGTCGTCCTATCCGCCACACCGGCATGACGAGGATAACTACCCCGACATGACCTATCTGGAAGAGACCTATTATCATCGTCTCAACCCGGCACAGGGTTTCGGTTTCCAGCGCGTCTTTACCGAAGACGGATCGCTGGATGAGACCATGGCGGTGTCGGACGGCGATGTCGTGCTGGTTCCCAAGGGCCACCACCCCTGCGGCGCGCCCTATGGTTATGAGATGTACTATCTGAACGTGATGGCCGGGCCGATGCGCAAATGGCGCTTCAAGAACCATCCCGATCATGACTGGATTTTCAAGCGGGATAATCCCTGAGACGCACGACGTCCCTCATTCCTGTGCTTGTCACAGGAATCCAGCCGGCGCGCGTCTGCGCGACGGGGAGAGTCTTCCCAGCCCAAGGACTTGGGCTGGCTGGATCCCTGTGACAAGCACAGGGATGAGGACAGAGGGGGCTTTGTTTCGCCTGCCACATTTCAATAAACGCTCAATACGTTGATTTCATTCTAAAACTCTCGGGAGGAGAATAGCATGGCCGCTCTTGGCGTGGGCCTTATCGGCACCGGTTACATGGGCAAATGCCACGCGCTGGCGTGGAACAACGTCACCAGCGTCTTCGGCGATGTGGAACGCCCCCGCCTCGTGACGCTCGCGGAAGTCAATCCCGAGCTTGCCGCGAAGAAAGCCGCCGAGTTCGGTTTTGCCCGCTCGACGGGCAACTGGCGCGACCTGCTTTCCGATCCCGAGATTGACGTCATCTCGGTCACCACGCCCAACGCCTTCCACCCGGAAATGGCGATTGCCGCCCTTGAGGCCGGCAAACATGTCTGGTGTGAAAAGCCGATGGCGCCCGCCTTTACTGACGCGGTGAAGATGCGCGATGCCGCCCGCCGGTCCGGCAAGGCCGCGGCGATGGGGTATAATTACATCCAGAACCCCGTCATCCGCCATATCCGCCGCCTGATCGACGAAGGCGCGATCGGCAGGGTCTATCACGTCCGCGCCGAAATGGACGAGGACTTCATGGCCGATGCCACCCAGCCCTTCTACTGGAAGAGCGAGGCGTCTTCCGGTTACGGCGCGCTGGATGATTTCGCCGTGCATCCGCTGTCGCTGCTCTTTGCCCTGTTCGGTCATGCCGAAAGCGCCATCACCGACATGGTGAAACCTTACGAAACCCGCCCGCTTGCTGGCGGCGGCGAGCGCGCCGTCGAGACGCACGATCTTGCCAGCGTTCTCCTGAAACTCGAAGGCGGCATTTCCGCCGTGCTCATCGCCAACCGTTCCGCCTGGGGCCGCAAGGGCCGCATCGCCATCCAGATTTATGGCTCCACGGGCTCGATCCTCTTCGATCAGGAGCGGATGAACGAATTCCAGCTCTACACCACGGATGGACGCCCGGAAGAACAGGGTTTCAGAACAGTCCTCACCGCCCCTCACCACAAGCCCTATGACCGCTTCATCCCCGCCCCGGGCCACGGCCTCGGCTTCAACGACCTGAAGGTGATCGAATGCCGCGAACTGATCGCGGCAATCGAGGGGAAAAAGGCGCATATCATCGATTTCGAGGAAGGCCTGAAGATCGAGCGCAGCATCCACGCCATGGCCCGGTCGTTCGCCGAAGGGCGTTGGGTGGGAAGCTCGGAGATTGCGGAATAAAAGGTTGAACGCGAAAGCACCATAACTGGTGCTAAGCCGTCTCTCCGTTCTCGGGCATGACAACCGAGCCTTCGCACTCGACGTCATCCTCGGGCTTGCCCCGAGGATCCATCGACTGCAACTGCTTGTGGATCCTCGGGCCAAGCCCGAGGATGACGGAGGAGAGGTCAGAGCCTTTTTAGATATCTCGAAAGGCTGCCTTCACGGCCCCCCGCAGAGTATCTCCTAGCCCTACCCCTTGACCGGCGTTTCCGGCACCGGCGTCAGCACCTTGCCGTCCCTGAACCAGCCGAGAATATTGTCGGCCACCAGATCGGCCATGGCGTTGCGCGTCGGAACCGAGGCGGAGGCGACATGCGGCAGCAGGGAGACGTTCGGCAGCGACAGGAAGGCTTCCGGCACCTTCGGCTCGGCATAGAACACATCCAGACCGGCAGCACCCAGGGCGCCGCTCTTGAGCGTCTCAAGCAGCGCATCCTCATCGACGCTGGAACCGCGCCCGACATTGATGAACACGCCGTCAGGTCCAAGCGCCGTCAGGATTTCGGCATTGATCGCCTTATGCGTTTCCGGCGTGCCGGGCACGATGCAGATCAGGACATCGACCGCTTCCGCCATCTCCTTCAGCGAGCCGTAATAGGTGTAGGAGAGGCCATCCCGCTTGCTGCGGGTGTGGTATCCGATTTCCACCTTGAAAGGCTCCAGCCGCTTGGCGATTTCCTGGCCGATTCGGCCCATGCCGAAGAGACCCACCTTGCGGCCGCGCAGCGAAAACGGCGAGAGCGCGAACGGGCCTTCGCCAACCCATTTTCCGTCACGCAGCCAGGTCTCGGCCTGATAAAGACGGCGCACGGTGTTGATCAAAAGCGCAATCGTCGTATCCGCCACCTCGTCGTTCAGCACATCGGGCGTATTCGTCACCACGATGTTGCGCGTGGCGGCATGTTTGGCATCGACGCCATCATAACCCACGCCGAAATTGGCGATGATCTCAAGCTTCGGCAGCGCATCGATCCACTTTGCGTTGACGACGCCGGAAACGGCGATGGCATTGACGCGCTCCGCCGCACCATCAGGCAGAACCGGCTCGGCACCGGCAGGCACGGCCACGATCTCGACCTTGCCTTCGAGGCGTTCGAGAACGCGCGGGTTTATCTTGCCGGGAACGAGAACGACGGCCTTTTTGTCAGACATGAGCGGATATTCCTCCTGATAACATTCCAATAGCCGGAGCGGGTTTCAGGCGAACCGCTCGCCATCCCACTCCTCTGGGCGGCGATCTTTTCAAACAACGGCGGCCGTGAAAAGGGCAATAAGGGGATGCTATGGGGGCAGACGGAAGTTTCATGCCGATTTTTTTTGCGGCACCCCTCGCCGTCATGCCGGACTTGATCCGGCATCCAGTCAGCCCAAGTCCCTGGGCTGAGAGAGCCTTTTCACCGCGCAGACACGCGGTGGCTGGATTCCGGCTCAAGGCCGGAATGACGGAAGAAGGAAACATCGCGAACAACCAGAAACATGCAGCCTGCCGCATCCATACTCCCGGGCGATATATTCAAACCCGCGGCCGCACCGGCCCGGTCGATTGCCGGATACGCATTTCCGGCTTGATGAGGTGAATGCCGTCAGGCTCGTGGCTGCCCGCCAGCCTGTCCAGCAGCGCGCGGGCCGCAAGGCGCCCCACCTCGGCCTGACCGTTGGAAACCGTGGTCAGCGCCGGCGTGGCAATCGCCGCCTCTTCCAGATCGTCGTAGCCAGTGACGGAAATATCGACACCCGGCACCAGACCGGCGCGGGAAATGCCGTTCATGAGACCGATGGCGACGAGATCGTTCCAGCAGACGGCGGCGGTCGGCTTCTGCGGCAGTGAGAGGAAATGCACGGCGGCCTCGAAACCGCCCTGCTTGGAGCGCGGGCCGGGAATGCGCAGGTTCGGATCGACCTCGATACCGGCCTTGCGCAGCGCATTGACGTAACCCTGGTAACGGTCACGCCCGGTCGATGTCTGGTCGGTGCCGCCAACCATGGCGATGGTGCGGTGGCCAAGGCTGATCAGGTGGTTGGTAGCAAGCGAAATGCCGTAGCTGTCGTCGCCGCGATAGGTCGGCATGTCGACGCCGTCCATCGAACGGGCCACCAGAATGGCGGGCATGCCGTTTTCTTCGGCCAGCGTCATATCCTCGATCGGCGTGCCGATGGCCGGCGACATGATGATGCCATCCGAACCAAGCTGCAGCAGCGTTTCGATGAAGGTGCGCTGTTTTTCCACCGAATCATAATGGTTGGAAAGAATGAAGGTCTGGCGGCTGCGGTCCAGCTCGCTTTCGATGGCTTTGAGGATTTCGCCATAGAACGGATTCATCACATCGTGGAACACCACGCCGACAATGCCGGAGCGCGAAGTGCGCAGGCTGGCGGCGCGACGGTTGTAGATATAACCCAGCGCTCGCGCCTGGTCCTTGATCTTGTCGCGCGTATCGGCGGCCACCAGCGGACTGTCGCGCAGGGCAAGCGAAATGGTGGCGGTTGAAAGACCGAGGCTTTCGGCAATGGTGGACAGTTTGACCTTTTGGGCCACGGCATTCCTCCCCAAACGCGTGTCAGCGACGGATGTCCCTGTTTAAATTGCAATTAAACAATTTAAACAAAATCCGCAACCCGTTTAAGGAATACCCACAAAACCAACGGTTCTTTTAAAAATTTCAACAAAATTATTGAAGATTGGCGTCGATGACCTTCAGAAGTTTAACGATGTTTCGCACATCCTTGGCCGAAAGCCCCTCTACGGCCCTTGAACCGCAATCGGCAATCGAGACGTTGATGTGTTCGACGCTTTTCAGGCCCGCTTCGGTCAGCTTCACCAGCGTCACGCGGCCATCCTCGTCGTCACCGCTGCGCTCCACGAAACCCTGGGCTTCCATGCGGCCGATGGTGCGCGTCATGGTCGGCGCCTTGACGCCGAGTTTCTGGGCGATCTGGCCCGGCGTGAGGCTGCCTTCCTGCGCCAGCGCCAGGATGACGCCGTCTTGGCCCGCATAAAGCCCGCTTTCGGCCAGGCTGTGGCTCAGCGCCGTGCGCATGGAACGGGCGGCCTGGGTGATGGATTGCGCCAGTTCCTCGGGGTTGAAATTCTCATCCCTTTTTTTGGCGTCCTTTGATTTTTTGCCGCCTTTTTCCTTCTTGGCGCTTTTGTCCTTATGCCCGGATTTGTCCTTGCTCATATGCGAGTGCCTTTTACCCTGTGGCGGAACCGATATATGTTGCTGGAAATCCTTAACGAATGCACGCGCGGACTGCCAGATGCCAAACTCATACACGCATTATCACGACGAAAACGTAACAGACCCGCATCTTCGCGCAACAGGTGCAATTTCCGTGCTGCCGCTCGGCGCGCATGAGCAGCACGGGCCGCACCTGCCCTTCGAGACCGATACGCTGATTGCCGAAGGCATCGTCGCCCGTCTCGCCGCCGCCCTGCCCGGCCATCTGCCCGTCTCCTTCCTGCCGGCGGAACCGGTCGGATATTCCATCGAACACATGAATGTGCCGGGCACGAAGACACTGCGATACGATGAGGCCATCGAGCGCTGGCTCGGCATCGCCGAGGCGGAATATAACAAGGGCGTGCGCAAATTCGTGATGCTGAACGCCCATGGCGGCAATTCACCGCTGATGACCATCGTCGCCACCGAGGCCCGCGCCCGTTTCGGCATGCTGGCGGTCGCCACCAGCTGGACCCGTTTCGGCGTGCCGGCCGATATCGTGAAGCCGCAGGACAAGGCGGTCGATATTCATGGCGGCGATATCGAGACATCGGTCATGCTGGCGCTTCACCCCGAGCGCGTGGCGATGCAGAAGGCCGCCGACTTCCCTTCCCGCCAGAGCGATTTCACCAGCCGCTTCAAACACCTGCGCGCCTATGGCCCGCATGCCTTCGGCTGGCTGATGAGCGATCTGAACCCTGACGGCGTTGCCGGAAACGCCGCCGCCGCGACCTCGGAAAAGGGCGAAAGGCTGATTTCCCATGCCGTGAAAGGCCTTGTCGAACTGCTTGAAGATATCCACGCTTTTGACATAACGTTATTTCATAACAAAATTTGAGTGACATGGCCGAATTCGGCCAAAATCTCTTTGAACTGCCCGGACGTCGCGCCTATATGGACGACGACACATCTTCCTGAGGCTTGATAGCCTCTCTCCACGCGGGGTTTTCCATGACCGAAACAGCTATAGCCAAGCCCATTCCAGTCACCGTCCTGACGGGATATCTCGGCGCCGGCAAAACGACGCTTCTCAACCGCATTCTCTCCGAGAACCACGGCAAGAAATACGCTGTCATCGTCAATGAATTCGGCGAGATCGGCATCGACAACGATCTGATCGTCGAGTCCGATGAAGAAATCTACGAAATGAACAATGGCTGCGTGTGCTGCACGGTGCGCGGCGACCTGATCCGCGTCGTGGAAGGCCTGATGCGCCGGCCCGGCCGTTTCGACGGCATCATCGTCGAGACGACAGGTCTTGCCGATCCCGTTCCCGTCGCCCAGACCTTCTTCATGGATGACGACGTGCGCGCCAAGACCGAGCTTGACGCCGTCGTTGCCCTCGTTGACGCCAAGCACCTGCCGCTGCGCCTGAAGGACAGCCGCGAGGCCGAAGACCAGATCGCCTTTGCCGATGTCGTCGTCGTCAACAAGACCGATCTCGTTTCGCCGGAGGAAGTGGCCCGCATCGAGGATATCGTGCGCGCCATCAATCCTTCCGCCCGCATCTACAAGACGACGCGTTCAGGCGTCGATCTTGCCCGGGTTCTCGATCAGGGCGCCTTCAATCTGGAACGCGCGCTCGAAAACGATCCGCATTTCCTCGAACACGGCCATGAGGATCATGTCTGCGGCCCCGATTGCGACCACAATCACGATCACGGCCACCATCATCACGACCATGACCACGATCACGGGCATCATCATCACGATCATGGCCATGGCCATGGCCATGGGCATGACCATGGCCACGACCACCACCACCATGGCGCGGTTTCGCCGATCCATGACGTGACGGTGCAGTCGGTCTCGCTGCGCGGCGGCGAGATGAACCCCGAGCGGTTCTTCCCGTGGATCCAGAAGGTTACCCAGACCGACGGCCCGAACATCCTGCGCCTCAAGGGCATTATCGCCTTCAAGGGCGATGCGGAACGTTACGTCGTGCAGGGCGTGCACATGATCATCGAGGGCGACCACCAGCGCCCGTGGAAGGAAGACGAAAAACGCGAAAGCCGCCTCGTCTTCATCGGCCGCGAACTGGACCGCGAGAAGCTGGAAAAGAGCTTCAACGCCTGCCTCGCGACGGCCTGATCCTTATCCCTCCGTCACCCCGGCCTTTCGCCGGGGTACGGCTGCGTCCGTCATCCGCCCGACGCGCGTTCTTCGACACGGTACATGGCAGTTGCAAATCACTGATACTCCCGTGCTCCGGGCTCACCCCCCTCTGTCCTGCCGGACATCTCCCCCTCAAGGGGGGAGATGTCCCGTGGCGAGGTTTCGCACCTCTCGACGATCGAGAATGAAGTGACGAGAGAGCGTCTTGCCGATCTCCCCCCTTGAGGGGGAGATGTCCGGCAGGACAGAGGGGGGTGAGCCCGGAGCGCAGGAATATCAGTGATTTTCAACTGCCGTGTAGGGTGGTTCCTCTACCACAAAGCGCTCTATCTCCTTGATTTCACGAATCGTCCGAACGTAAAAGCGGTTCCGCTTTTGCCGGAAATGCTCTAGAACCATGCCAGCCAGCGGGAATGACACCCCCGCCAATCCGACACAGATACGAAAGACCGATGCCCCATGCCGACTGTTGCCCCGCTTGATATCGAAGGCCACGTGGTCTCGACCCATTTTCTCGGCGACATTCCCCTGTTTGCCACCGCCGCCGGCACCATTCACCGGCTGGATGGCGGCGAGAAGGTGACTGAGGCGCATGAGGGGCTTCTGACCTGCGTGCGCGATCCCTATAGCGCCACCCTGCTTTCCGGCGGTGAAGACGGCCGTGTGCTGCGCATCGGCCATGACGGCAGCATCAGCGAAATCGCCAATGTGCCGCGCAAATGGGTGGGCGTGGTTGCCGGCGGGCCGCAGAAGGCTGTCGCTTATGGCGTCGGCAAGTCCAGTTTCGTCCGGCTGTCGGACGGTACGGTCAAGGAATTCAAGGAAGAGCGCACGGTGGAGGCGATCGCCTTCGCGCCCAAGGGCCTGCGCATTGCCGTTGCCCGTTATAACGGCGTGACGCTGCATTGGGTGGCAACCGCGGGCGATCCCGTCGATCTGGAATGGAAGGGCGCGCATACCGGCGTCACCTTCTCGCCCGATGGCAAGTTCCTCGTCACCACCATGCAGGAAAATGCCCTGCACGGCTGGAAGATGGAAGCCACCAAGGGCGGCATGGAAGCCCGCCACATGCGCATGACGGGTTATCCCGCCAAGGTCAAATCCGTCTCCTGGTCGGCAAAGGGCAAATGGCTCGCCTCATCAGGCGCGCCGGCCGCCATCGTCTGGCCGTTTGCCGGTAAGGACGGCCCGATGGGCAAGGCCCCGGAAGAACTCGGCAGCCGCGCCAACATCATGGTCACCAATGTCGCCTTCCATCCCGTGGAAGACGTACTCGCCATCGGCTTCATCGACGGCATGATCCTCGGCGTAAGGCTCGCGGACGGCAAGGAAGCCCTGCTGCGCCGCCCCGGCAAGGGCGCCATTACCGGCATGGACTGGAGCGCCACCGGCAAGCTGCTCGCCTTCGCGTCGGAAGCGGGAGATTGCGGGATCATCGATATTTCGGCTTGAGGGATTGCCGCGGGCGTGACCGGCTGCCCCACACTCCCCTCATTCCTGTGCTTGTCACAGGAATCCAGCCAGCCCAAGTCCTTGGGCTGAAAGGGGTCTCCCGCCGCGCAGACGCGCGTCGACTGGATTCCTGTGACAAGCACAGGAATGAGGCTCATCCGCTATGTCGCCGCCAGACAAGCCTTTGTGTAAGATTGCCGCCCCCTGCATACCCTACTCCCCCACCTGCCGCCGCGTCAGGAACAAGAGCAGCAGCGCCGCGCCGGCACCGACCGAAGCAAGCCGGATTGAGGTGCCGAAACTTGCATATTGCGACACGAACCCCATCAGCGGCACCGCAAAAAGCGCCGCGAGGAAGATGGAATTCATGTAGAGCGCCGTCGCACGGGCGGTGCGGCCGCGTGCGAAACCCTGCACGAAGGTGAGGCAGGTGCCGGCGCAAAGCCCGTAATAGGCACCTTCCAGCGCCGCACCCGCGATCATGGCCGGCAATGTGGTGACCGAGGCGATGACGTTGAAGGCGATGATGGCCATCACCGCCGAGACGCCAAGAAGCAGGCGGGCGCTGAAGCGGCGCATCATTCGCGGCGCAAGCAGGATGAACAGAACCTCCATGGCGCATTTGACACTGAGCGACAGGCCCGGCACGTAATCCGGCAGGCCGACCTCGCGCACCAGAAATATCGGTAGCGCCGAGGCGCACAGGGCATGGGCGAAAGACATGCAGAAGCTGGCCGCAGCCGCCAGAAGCAGCGGCATGTTGCGCCGCGCGTCGCCGTCGTTTTCCGCCCGCCGCTCCATCGGGCTGGTCTGGTCTCGCGGCACCACCGCAAGGGCAAGCCCGCCCCAGATGACCGCCATCAGCATGGCATTCGCGAAAACGGCCTTCGCGCCGGCAAGGTCGAAGATCAGATAGGCGGCGGCGGGAATCAGCATCCATGCCAGCGACACCATCGTGCGCAGGAAGGCGTTATAGGAGGCCGTATCCAGCGCCTGCACCCGGCCATGATAACGGCCGTAACTGAAGATGAGCGTGCTGGCGGCGTTGGAAAGCCCCATGCCGGTCGCCGTTATCGCCACCAGCAGCGCCAGATGCCCGAAACTCGCCGCTGCGGCCGCGACAAAAGCGCCGCACACGGAAAGTATCAACAGCGGCCTCACCCGCACCCCGGCATCGACACGCTCACCATAAATACGGCTGGCGGCAATCGAGGCCAGCGCCGCCGTCACGCTGTAAAACCCGACCGTGGCCGGCGGATGGCCGAGCACCTGGATGATGTAGAAACCGATAAACGGCACAACGGCCGCATTGGTGCTGCCGGCAATAAAAACCAGCAGGGCGATCATATAGGCCTGACGATCGAACGCGCCCGGCGACGTGCTTTTCTGTAGCATGGGAATCGACTGAAGGCTGGGAGGCGGGACGGAATGACGGCGACCACCATCACACCAAAACGGCCCGCTGTTCAAGCCTGCCTTGAAAGGCAATGTGCGTTTTCGCCTTCGGCGGAACGTCCGCTGGATTGATACCGGATTGCCGCATCAGGCGCACGGGGCGTCGCAACGCTGCGCCGCCCCCTGTCGAAAACGGAATAACCGTCAGAATTTCACGCCAAGACCGACCTTGACGACGTGTTCGCTGACATCGCCGGTCGAAGTGATGGGACCGGTATGGTAGGTTGCCTTGCCGAAGTCGTTGTAACGATATTCGACGCGTCCGAACAGGTTGTCGGTGAAGGCATAATCGATACCAGCGCCAACCGTCCAGCCGTGCAGGACCTTGCTGTCCTCGCCGAACGGCGCTTTGACTTCGCTGTCCGTCGCGGTGTAGCCGGCGGCGGTATAGATCAGCGCACGGTCGATGGCGTAACCGGCGCGCAGGCGTGCGGAGCCGTTCAGGCCTGCGGAAACCTCGCTGGTGACGATGGTCTTCTCACCCCAGGCGTAACCGAGATCGCCCTCGACACCGAGAATGACGGAGGGGGAAACTTCGAAATTATAGCCCGCGAAACCGGAAAAACGGCCGCCGTCAAATTCATGCTCCGTGGTGACACCGAAAGTGGTCGACTTAACCCGGTTCCAGCCGTAACCCGCGGAAGCGCCGACATAAACACCATCCCAGGAAAAGGCGGGCGCAACGTCGTTGACGACGGGCGCGGCCGGAATGTCGCTGACGGCGTCGGCGGCAGCAGCCACGCCGCAGAGGGCGCCGAGCAGGCCGAGTGCGAGAAGAGATTGTTTCAACATGCGATAGCTCCTTGAAAATTACATCCCGTCACCTGCGGGCTGCGAATATTTCGCGACCAGAAGCGCAGCGTAGCGACGGGGTTAGCGCACCCACAGATTGAAGAACATCGTGGTTAAAATCACGTAAACAACCCAGATCAAAAAGCCCTGAAGGAAGGTATTCCTGTTAATATTTATAATATTTACCAAATATAAATTAGAATTAACGCAGATGTTCACGAGCGACCCTCCCTGATGCGCAGGGGCCATCACCACATCAAAAAACCATCATGAGTAGCGGCCATCCGGTACTTTTGTGCACCCGGCCCGCGTTGGCGGCACGGACAAAAAGAGAGGGCCGCAAGGCCCCCCTTCCAGTCATGCGATGCGCCGTTTGTTCTGCCGGAAATGCCGTGCGTCATACACTCGCAACTCGAGGATCATTCCCGGTTTATACCCGGGCGCACCGTGGGCGCCGAAAATCCCTGTAGATTTTCGAGCTGTTGCGAAAGAGCGGAATGGCTGGAAGCCCGGCCATCCCGCTCCCGTTTCAGTTAGTGCCGGCGCTTCTTGCCGCCGTCATTCTTGTTGTCGATGACATCGACGGAGGTCCTGTTGCCATTCAGCAGGCCGTTCAGGATACCCGTCTTGTTGCCGTTCAGAATCCCGTTATTGGACAGGATGCCGCTGACGCCGAGATCGATGCTCGGCGAGACGACGACAAGTGCGCCACCCTTGTTGCTGTTTCCAGACAGGATGCCGCCCAGAAGGCCGCCGGCATTGGCCTGACCAACGGAAGCGACAGTAAGAATGGCGGCTACACAAGCAAACTTTGCAATCATTTCTCTCTCCTCTTTGTTTGATCACGCCATCTGGCGTAACCGGACTGTATATTTAGAGGATTCTAATTCAAGCAAAGCCTAATATTACAATAAATAATTAACGCTAATACTTGTGATTTTAATAGAATTTTACATTTCCCGTCATTGCCGGGACTATTCGCAATTCGATGTCGCCCGTCAAGCTGACTGTCACGACAGTAACGCTCCACGGAGAACTTTGTTAACCATCCAAATATAAGATATTGCTTAATTAGAGACCGGAGATGCGAATGCGGCTGGGGGGATATATCGCGCTTGTTCTCGGCCTTGCCTGCGCCTGCGGCGTGCGGGCGGGAGAGAGCGTCGACGAGCATAATGTCACCTACAAGTCCGGTATCGCCTATGACAGCAATTACTTCGCCGACACCAACCGGTTGAGCGCGATTTCGCTGCGCGCCGGCTTCGGGCTCAATGGCAAGGTCGCGCTGGAAGGGGCGGAGCTGCGATATTCGCTCGAACACGAGGAGGTTCGCCTTCCCCGATACCGTTTCGCCAATGAACACAACACCATCGCAGCGCTGGGGCTGACGAGACGCTTTTCCGAAAAGCTGGAATGGGCCATCGAGCTGCGTGGCACGCGCAGCGATGCCGGCGATATCTTCCTGCATCTGCCCGAGGAGGACATTGGCTACCGGCGGCTGGATCACAAGCTGGAAGCCTCCTCCCGGCTCGGCATCCTTGCCCTTGGCGGCAAGAACACGCTGACGGCCGGCCTTGCCAGCCTGATGAAAGGCAAGGCGCGGTTCCGTCCGGCCTATTTCATGCCCACCCGGCTGGAGGCCAATGAAGCGCTGTTGTCGCTGAAGGCCGAACACGAGCGGCCGCTGGCCGGCGGCGAGGCGGGGCTCACCATTGCCTATGACCGCCTTGCCGTCCCGCAGGGTCAGCGGGAAAAATACGAGCGCTTTCAGGCCAGCACGCTGCGCGGTTCGCTGGCCTATGGTTACAGGTTCTCCGAGCGTTTGGCGGTTCTGGCCGAGGCGGGCCTCACCTCGATTTCCGGCGACGAAATCAGCGACACGGTAAAGCGCACGCGCCCCTATCTGCGGGCGGAAGCGGAGATGAAGGCCAGCGAACGCATCGCCTTCGGCGTCGGCTTCTCGCAGGATTATGCGCTTTTCGACCCGGACGACCCGATCGCCGAATTTCATCGCCGCTGGCAGTTCGTCATGAAAAGCAGGCTCACCGAGAAAGTGGGGCTGGACCTTGCGCTGCAGCGTGTCCACAAGGACTGGATCTATTATAATTACGACAGCAGCGAACGCAGGCTGGTGGCCACGCTGTCCTTCGACACCGGCAGGAACAGCAAGCTGGAAGTGGAGTTCAACCGCCTTCTGCATGGCGAGCGCGACAGCGATTTCGCCTATAGCGGTTCCAGCGTCACCTCGCGTTTCAGCGGCACATTCTAGGACCGGCCGGCGGCCGCGCAAAGGATGAAACAGCGCATCAGGTCGAAATTCGGTCCCAATTTCTGCTAGAGTCGGGCCGTCGAGATTCGAGCGCAGGACAGACCGGATAATGAACAGACGATTTTTGCTTCTCGCGGCCGGCCTCGCCTGCGTTCCCGTCGCGGCATCGGCGCATCCGCACATCTTTGCCGAAGCGCGCATGGAAATCGTCGAGGGACCGAACGGCACCATTCAGGAAGTGCGCAATATCTGGCGTTTCGACGAGATGTTCTCGGCAAGCGTGGTGATGGATTACGACAAGAACGGCGACCTGAAGCTGGACAAGGACGAACTGGCCGAGATCGGCACCACCGTGCTGGAGTCGCTCGCCGAATATTCCTATTACACCTTCATCACCGCCAATGGAAAACCGGTGGAGTTTGGCAAGCCGGATGCCATTCACGTGGACTACAAGGACCAGCAGATCCTGATGTTCTTTTCCGTGAAGCCCAACAAGCCGCTGGCGGTCAAGGGCAAGCTCAGCTTCGGCGCCTGGGATCCGACCATGTATACGGCAATCGATTTTGCCAGGGACGCCGACATTGCCACGGAGGGCAAGGATCTGAATGCCTGCAAGCACCATGTCGTCCGCCCCGATCCCGACGAGGTGATCTCGCAGAACCAGAGCTCGCTTACCGACGCCTTCTTCAACGACCCGACCGGCACCGACATGACGAAACTCTTCGCCACCCGGCTGGAGGTGTCATGCTGAGCCGCAGCGGCCGTCTGGCCGGGCCTCTGGCCTTCGTGGCCATCGGCCTGCTTGCCCTTGCCGGCGCGGCACATGCGCAGTCGCCGCTCGGCATCGGGTCTGCCGAGCCGTCCTTTTCCGTCGGCGGGCCATTCGCGCCGCTGATGCAATGGATCAACGTACACCAGCAGATGTTCTACCGGGCGCTGACCGGCGCGCTGAAGGCCATGCGCGAGGATGGCTGGGCGCTTGGCTCGCTGATCGGCCTTTCCTTTGCCTATGGCATTTTCCACGCCGCCGGCCCCGGCCATGGCAAGGCCGTCATCTCGTCCTACATGATCGCCAATGAAACGCAGCTGAGACGCGGCATTCTCATCTCCTTCGTCTCGGCGCTCATTCAGGGGGCGGTGGCCATCGGCCTGGTTGGCGCGGCCTGGCTCGTGCTGCGCGGCACGTCCATCACCATGACCAGGGCGACACAGGCCATGGAGATCGCCAGCTTCGCCATGGTGGCGCTGTTCGGCGCCTGGCTGCTGGTGCGCAAGCTCTGGTCGCTGCGCATCCGGCGCGAACCCGTCGCCGTCTTCGCCACGGCGGGGGAAACATCGGCCGGCAGAGCCACCGGCATGGGCACCGGGCTGCGGTTCCAGGGAAAGCCGGTTTTTGCCGATCACGACCATGATGGCACGGGCGACCTTTGCGCCGCCTGCGGCAAATCCCATGCGCCCGATCCCATGCTGTTGAAAGGCAAGAACTTCAGCCTGCACGAGGCCTGGTCGGCCATCATCGCGGTGGGGCTCAGGCCCTGCTCGGGCGCGATCATCGTCATGAGCTTCGCGCTTCTGAACGGGCTTTATCTCGGCGGCGTCCTTTCCGTGCTGGCCATGTCGCTCGGCACCGCCATCATGGTGTCGCTCCTTGCCATCATGGCGGTATCGGCCAAGGGTCTTGCCGTGCGTTTCGCCGGCCCCGGCAGCCGCAAGGCGGCCGGCATCAGCCACGCGATCGAGATCGCCGGCGCGCTGTTCGTGCTCCTGATGGGCCTGATGCTGCTAGGCGCGTCGCTGCAATTATAACGCGTTTCCCGTAAAAGCGCGTGGCGGGCTTACGCCCGGAAATGCGCCACGGCAAAGGCCCGGAGCCTCCGGGACCTGAAGTGCGCTAACCGTCGCGGCGGCGCTGGTAACGCGCGCGCAGCCAGAACAGCAGGAAGAAACAGAGCACCGCTACAGTGCCGAAGGCAGCCGCAAGCCAGGGCGAATAGTCGCCAAGCCACAGCATGATTTTCGGCATGACGAAGAATACCAGCCCGAAGCCCAGGATGATGAGGGCAGCGGCAATGGCCGGCGAGCGATCCTTCCTGCCGGCAGGTTTTTCAGGCGCTGGCATCGGCAAGCTCCGCACGAATATCCTCAAGCTTGCGCTTCTGCGCGCCATCGGCTGCAAAATTCTCCGGCGCGAGCCAGATTTCAAAGGCCCTGCCAATCAGCGGCCATTCGCCGTCGATCATCGAAAACCATGCGGTATCGCGGTTCTGCCCCTTCGAGATCATATGCTGGCGGAAAACGCCCTCGAAGGTGAAACCATACCGCTTCGCGGTGATTTTCGACGGCTCGTTTTCATTGTGGCATTTCCACTCGTAGCGGCGATACCCCAGATCCTCGAACACATGTTTTGCCATCAGGTAATGCGCTTCGGTGGCAAGCGGCGAGCGCTTCATTTTCGCGCCATGGGCGACAGAACCCACCTCGACCACGCCATTGGCGGGATCGGGCCGCATGTAACTTGCCATGCCGACGACATCGCCGCTGGCATTTTCCACGAAGACCAGCGTGACCCAGTTGAGCTTCTGGCCCGCGCCGACCAGCCAGTCGCCAAAGGCATCGGCATCGGGAAAGGCGTTTTGCGGGAAATATTTGAGAAGCGCATTCACGCCCTCGCCGCCAAGTGCGGTCCAGAGCTTTGAAAGATGTTGTTCGCGATCGAACGGCTCGGCGGTTACATAACGGCCCTTCAGCACCACTGGCCTGGGCGCCGGACATCCCTTGAAATCACTCAGATCGCGCATTCTCTTCCCCATTGTCTGGGGACAGGATTAGGGCAAGCGAGGCGGGATGACAACCGGGAAGTGGGGTATTGCGGCGGTGGCCGCGTTTCCGCTTTGGTGGGTGTGGTTCACCCCCCTCTGCCCTGCCGGGCATCTCCCCCTCAAGGGGGGAGATCAGCCAGAAGGCAACGCTCACTCACTCGCAACGTTGAAAATAGCCTAAAGGCCGCCTCCTGCCGATCTCCCCCCTTGAGGGGGAGATGCCCGGCAGGGCAGAGGGGGGTGAGCCACAACTTCGACCTAGACCTTCGCCGCCACCACAGTCGCCTCGATGTGATCCACCAGCGCATCCGGCAGCCCCAGGCGCCCGGCCAGAAGATCGAGATAACCGCGCTCCGCCCGCGTATCGGCCTCGATGGCAAGCCGCGAGGCGGTGTAGAGCTCCACCTTCTGCTCCTCCGTGCCGGCGGCGGCCACCAGCGCGTCTATGTCGAGCGGGTCGGCCAGTTCCTTTTCCAGAAAACGCTCCGCTTCCGTATCGAGGCCGGAGACCTGCACCTTGTCCATGATATTGGCGCGCTCCTTCTCGTCGATATGGCCGTCGGCCTTGGCGGCGGCGATCATCGCCTGGATGAGTTTCAGCGCGAAATCATTGGAAAGGGCCGGTGATTGCGGGTGAAAGGCGGAATCGGCGGGCGGGGCGAGAAGCTCCGGCTCGGGTTTCGGCGCGGCTTCCGGGGCCTGTCCGGACTTGTAATTCTTGTAGGCGAGGTAACCGAGGCCGGCGATGGCGGCGACACCGCCGATGGTGGCGACATTGCCCGCGAGCTTGCGGCCGGTCTTGGTGCCCAGAATGGCGGCGGCAAGCGCACCGGCTTTCAGGGGATTGTTCCTGGCGATATCGGCGGCCTGCCCGGCTCTGTCACGGACGCTTCCCGAAAGGCCCGGCACCTGCGAACCGAGGAATTGTTCAAGAAGCTTCTTGGCGTCGAACATCAAAATCTCCTGTAGAGGTCAAATCTACAGGGGGAGATAGGAAGCCGTGGGCCGAATACAAATGTCAAACCCGCTCACGCCTTCGTGAACGGGTTTGAAGCCATGTGGATCAGGCGCGCAGTGCGGCCGCTTCGGCAGCAAGCTTGGTGATGCCCGCCCAGTCGCCCGTCGCCACCAGTTCGCGCGGGGCAACCCAGGAGCCGCCGACGCAGACGACGTTCGGCAGGGAGAGGTAATCATTGGCGTTCTTCAGCGAAACGCTGCCGGTCGGGCAGAAGACGGTGCCGGCGAGCGGCGAGGACAGCGCCTTGAGGTAAGGCGCGCCGCCGGCCTGTTCGGCGGGGAAGAACTTCAGGACCTTGTAACCCTCGTCGCGCAGCGCCATGACTTCGCTGGCGGTGGCGGCACCGGGAAGCAACGGCACCTTGGAACCGCGCGCGGCTTCCAGCACGCTCCTGTTGATGCCGGGGCTGACGATGAAGGTGGAGCCCGCTTCGGCTGCCGCTTCGAAATCCCGGGCGTTGAGAATGGTGCCGGCGCCGACATTGGCGCCTTCCACTTCCGCCGCAACCGCGCGGATGGCATCCAGCGCCGCCGGCGTGCGCATGGTGATCTCGATTGCCTTCAGGCCGCCTGCGACCAAAGCGCGCGCCAAGGGCACGGCAGACGCGGCATCATCCACGATCAGCACCGGAACAACCGGCTGAAGTTTGAGGATGGAGAGAAGTTTTTCGGAGTCCTGGGCCAAGATGAGCCTCCCTTGCGCGATTGAAACGATTGAAATCCGGTTTACCGATTAGCCTGCCCCGGCTTTGATGTCGAGGCGTGGCAAGGCCATTTTTTATACAGATACTTCAATCAATTCGCTTCTTCATGAAGCCCTCTTGCGATAATCTGGCGCCGCAGTTTGCGGAGACAGCATGGCCAAGGAAATCGAACGGAAGTTTCTTGTTGCAGGCGGTGAATGGCGCAATGAGGTGACGCATAGCATGGCTTTCCGGCAGGCCTATGTCGCTTCGCTGGAAAATCGCTCCGTCCGGGTCAGGATCGTCAACGGGCATGATGCGACACTGACCATCAAGATCGGCGCCAGCGCGCTTGTCCGCGATGAATATGAATATTCCATCCCCCTCAAAGACGCGCAAGAGCTGATGGCCAGCGCGCCGGGCGTGGTGATCGAGAAGACGCGTCACACGGTTGATCATGGCGGTTTCACCTGGGAAATCGATGTTTTCGAAGGCCGTTATCAGGGGCTGGTGGTCGCGGAAGTGGAAATGAACGACGAGAATGCCGATCCAGACCTGCCCTCCTGGCTGGGCAAGGAGGTGACGGGCGACCGCCGCTTTTCCAACCAGTCGCTCGCCATGGACTGTCCGAGTGGAGACTTGCCGGATGCCCTTCAGAATTGATCCGAAGAAGCCCTTCGGCGACGAAATCCGCCGTGCCGGGCTGGAACTGATCGAGGACGCGATCACCATCCTGCGCGACCAACCTTCGGGTTCGCATGAGGCCGTGCACGATGCCCGCAAGCGCTTCAAGCGTCTGCGGGCGCTCTACCGCCTCATCCGCAAGGCGGCGCCCGATTTCAGCCGCGCCGAAAATGCCCGTTTCCGCGATATCGCCCGCTCGCTCGCCTTTGCGCGGGATGCGACGGCGCTGGTGGAAACCGCGGAATATCTCGAGGCTTTTGCGCTTTCCGATACACAGGGCGAGGCATTGCGGTCGATCACGGCAATGCTGCGCGAGCGTCGCGACGATGCCCTTGATCATGAGGCCGGCCTCGATGAGGCGATTGCGGCGGCCATCGCCGGCTGCGAGGCGGGACGCGAGGAGCTGGAAGCCCTCTCCCTGCCGGGCGATCTGAAAAAGACGGCAAGGCTGGTGAGGACCAGCTGGGCGAAACAGAGGATGAAAGCGCGCAAGGCGCTTTCCGATTGTCACGACCAGGCGGATGTCGAACATTTCCATGAACTGCGCAAGGCGGGACAGGCGTACTGGATGCATCTCGGCCTGCTGCGCCGTCTCTGGCCTTCCGCCATGCGCGCCAAGCGGGCCGATACCAAGCGGCTGGTCGATATTCTCGGCCATGAGCATGATCTCTCCATTCTCGCCGCCGTCGCCGACCGGGAACCGGAGCGTTTCGGCAATGGCGAGCGGCTGGCGCTTCTTCTCGATGCGATCATCGAAAGGCAGCAGGCGCTGCGCAGCGAAGGTCTTGAACTGGCGAACGAGGTATTTTCCGAATCCGCCCGCACCGAAAGCCGCATTGTCGGCCTCTTGTGGCGGCAGGCGGCGAAATAGGCGGGAGAACCCGTGAAATCCCGGGATTTGACGATTTTCAAAATAGCGCTCCCCGCCGATAAATATTGCTTTGCAGCGGCCGTCGCTGTATTTCAGCGCCCATGACCGACACGACCATTCTCCCCCGCCCGGAAGTCTCTGGCGATTTCCTTGTGGCCGCACTTTACCATTTCGCCCGCCTGCCGCGGTTCGAGAGCCTGCGCGAGCCGCTGTTCGAGCTCTGCCGGAAGAACGGCGTCAAGGGCACGCTGCTGCTCGCCGCCGAAGGCATCAACGGCACGATTGCCGGGCCGGATGCGGGCATTCACGCCGTGCTCTCCTTCCTGCGCGCCCTGCCGGAATTTGCCGCGCTGGAGCACAAGGAAAGCCGCGCCTCGCACATGCCTTTCGTGCGGCTGAAGGTGAAGCTCAAGAAAGAGATCGTCACCATGGGCGTGCCGGACATCGATCCGAACCGCATCGTCGGCACCTATGTCGACCCGCGGGACTGGAACGCGCTGATTTCCGACCCGGATACCATCGTCATCGATACCCGCAACGATTACGAGACCGCCATCGGTGTCTTCAAGGGTGCGGTCGACCCGAAGACCAAGACCTTCCGCGAGTTTCCCGACTGGGTGAAGAACAATCCCGGCCTGCACAACAAGCCGAAGATCGCCATGTATTGCACTGGCGGCATTCGCTGCGAAAAGGCCACCGCCTTCATGAAGGAACAGGGTTTCGACGAGGTCTATCACCTCAAGGGCGGCATCCTGAAATATCTGGAAGAGGTGCCGGAACAAGAAAGCCTGTGGGAAGGCGCCTGCTTCGTGTTCGATGAGCGCGTCTCGGTGGTGCACGGCCTTGCCGAAGGCGATCATCAACTCTGCCATGCCTGCCGCAATCCGATCACCCCGGAAGTGCGTCTGTCACCCAAATTCGAGGAAGGCGTTTCCTGCCCGAGCTGCTACGATGAGCGCAGCGAAGAGGACCGCCAGCGTTTCCGCGACCGCCAGCAGCAGATCGAACTGGCGAAGAAGCGCGGCGAACAACATCTGGGACGATAAGGCAGGCGGCTTTCACGGAGGGCGGCGGAACCGGTCGATCTCGCCCCTCGACCTCCTCCCCGGCGGGGAAGAGAGAAGCGGGGTACGCTACCGGAGCGCGGAACCCGCTGCCGCTCAGGCCCCTGCCCGAAGCGCAAACAGCGGCGCGGCCTGCCCTTCCACCATGGCGGTGATTTCTTCGGCGGCCACCGGTTTCGAGAACAGGTAGCCCTGCAATTCGTCGCAGCCGCACAGATGCAGGATAGCCGCCTGTTCTTCGGTTTCGATGCCTTCCGCCGTCACGGGAATGTCGAGTGACTTGGCCAGCGCCACCGTTGCCTGCAGCATTTCCAGCGACCGCCCGCCCTTTTCCAGCGCCATGACCAGCGACCGGTCAATCTTCATGCGGTCGAAACCGAAGCGGCGCAGATATCCGACACTCGCAAAACCGGCACCGAAATCGTCGAGCGCAATATGCAGGCCAAGCTGCTTCAGCTTGTCGATCGCGGCACTCGCCCGCTCCGGATGCTGGATGAAATAACCTTCCGTCATTTCCAGCCGCAGCCTTTCGGGCGGCGTCTGCGTGGCGTCGAGAATATCCGCGACATGGCCGGAAAATGCCGGATTGCGGAACTGCACCGGCGAAATATTCACGGACATCTTGATGGATGGCCATTGCCGCGCCGTCTCACACGCCTTGCGCAGCACCATGAGGCCAAGCCGGTCGATGAGGCCGCTGGTTTCGGCCGCTGCGATGAAGATATCCGGCGGCACGAAACCGTGCCCCGGCCTCTGCCAGCGCGCCAGCGCCTCCACCCCGGTGATGCAACGCGTGGCGGCGCTGACGACGGGCTGATAGACCACCGAAATCTCGTCGTTCAGGATCGCGCAGCGAAGATCGGCCTCCAGCTGCAGCTTTTCCACGCGCAGCGCATCCATCTTCAGCTCGTAGGAAACGTAACGCCCGCGACCGTTCTCCTTTGCCTGATACATGGCCATGTCGGCCCGGCGCAGCAGTTCCTCGCCATTGATGTCACCCGCCCGCGAGATCGAGGTGCCGATGCTGCAACCGATGCTCGCCACCCTTTCACCGATGCTGAAGGGTTCCGTGAAGAGTTCGAGAAGGGCCAGACAGAGCTTGCGGCCTTCCGACCAGACGTCGTTGCCCTGAATGGCAATGGCGAATTCATCGCCGCCGAGCCGCGCCAGCACCGCCCCTTCCGGCACCAGGACCTTGAGCGCCGCCGCCACGCCCTTGATCAGCCGGTCGCCGGCGGCATGGCCGTAGGAATCGTTGATTTCCTTGAAACCGTCGAGATCGAGGTAAAGCAGTTTGATATCGGTCTTGTCGTGCCGGGCCTTGCCGACCATGCGGTTCAGCTTTGCAAACAGGCCGGCGCGGTTGCTGAGACCGCTCAGCCGGTCGCGCAAGGCTTCCTCGCGCGCCGCCGCCTCATCCGCCTTCAGCCGGTCGAGCGCGGCCGAACCGATGATGAGGAGCACCAGAAAGAACGCGCCGGCAATGCCGAGCGCGGTGAAGACCACCGGCCGCGCCTCATGGAAACTGACGTCTCCCGGCAGGTGCGAGCGCCATACGAGCCGCGCCAGCACATCGCCCAGCGGATTGACGATATCCACGTGATTGTCGGCAGGCCCGTCACCATATTGCAGTTCCAGACCATCGATGACGTAGTTGCGGGCAAGCTTGTCCACCGTCGCCTGCTTCAGGTGACGGGCGAAGATCAGATAACGCCGTTCCACACCCACCGACGGCAAAACGCCGGACTTGAGCCGAACCAGCGCGACGCCCGCGGCAGCGACACCGTCACCGGTCCTGACGAAACCCGTGGCCTGCGAGGTGATACCGGGCCGCATGGCCTGCACCCGCTCGATCATCTCCTTCAGGCCAGCGGCGAAATAGGCGTCATACGCCCATTTCGCCGGCTTGCCATTCTGATAGGCCATCAGGACCTTGCCGTCTTCATCCAGGACGACGGCGGTATCGAAGAGATCGTTGTTGACCGTCATGTCGCCGTAATTGCTGGCTATCCAGTCAAACCTGTCAGGCGCATAGACATATTCGGCGGCATCGTCCCAGGCGGCATAGTCATTGAGCGTTGCGCCCAGTTGCTCGCGGAAGGTGACCAGAGCGCCCGCCGTGGTCTCGCGTGAGCGGGCATTGTCAAGCAGGTTCGCCTTTTCCCGGACCTGGCTGAGGGCGGACAGCACCAGCGCGGTGACGATGATAAGCACCAGCGCGAAAGTGGACAATACGACGCCGACGGCGGTTCTGCGCCCGACCGGCAAATAATCCCCGATGTTTCGCGGTGCAATCCGCATAAATTCCCCTTCGAAAGCATCATCTTGCGAAGGAAACATTCAGAAGCCGTTAAACGGCATTGTGGCGGCGCCCCAAAAAACAACGGGTATAAAACGACAGTCTGGCTGCGAACCTGAAAAATCCTTCCGTGAAATACCGGGGGTTTTTCATAAAAAATGGATTTAAACGCGCGCCAAAAAGAAAAAACCTCCCCCGCGAACGGGAGAGGCCGAAGCTTTCGCCATGGCGACAAAGATTACCAGGACGGAATGACCGTGCCGTTGTACTTTTCCAGAATGAAGGCCTTCACTTCCGGGCTGTGGTAGGATTCCACCAGCGTCTTCACCCACGGCTTGTCCTTGTCCTGCGCACGGACGGCGATGATGTTGGCATAAGGGGACTTTTCGCTTTCGATGGCGATGGCGTCCTTCTTCGGGTTGAGGCCCGCTGCCGTGGCATAGTTGGTGTTGATGACCGAAGCGTCGGTGTCGTCAAGCGAACGCGGCAGCTGGGCGGCGTCAAGTTCGACGATCTGGATGTTCTTCGGGTTTTCGGTGATGTCGGCAGGCGTTACCTTCAGGCCGGCTTCTTCCTTGACCTTGAGCACACCCTTGGAAGCAAGAACCAGAAGCGCACGGCCGCCATTGGTCGGGTCGTTCGGGATACCGATGGTCGCGCCGTCCTTCAGCTCGTCAAGGTTCTTCACCTTCTTGGAATAAACGCCCATCGGGGTGGTGATGGTGGTGCCGACGCTGACGAGATCGAACTTGCGGTCAGCGATCTGGTTGTCGAGGTAAGGCTGGTGCTGGAAGGAGTTGGCCTGCAGCTCGCCATCATTCAGTGCCTGGTTCGGCACGACATAATCGGAGAATTCGATGATATCGATATCGAGGCCCTTGGCGGCCGCGATCTTCTTCACCTGTTCCATGATCTGCGCGTGCTCGGCGGGGGTGACGCCGATCTTGATGGTCTCGGCCAGCGCCTGACCGGCCGTGAAGAGGGCGGCGAGCGAAGCCGCGAGGATGAGTTTCTTCATGGGTGTCTCCTTGGGTTGTTATTATAAACGCAGTTAATTCTTGCGGGTCCGCTTGTCGAAGCTGCGCGCCAGCCGGTCGCCGGCGCTCTGCACCAGTTGCACCAGCACGATGAGCACCAGAACCACGGCCAGCATCACGTCAGGCATGAAGCGCTGGTAGCCATAGCGGATGCCGAGATCGCCCAGCCCGCCGCCACCGACAGCGCCGACCATGGCCGAATAACCGATGAGGCTGACAAGGGTGAGCGTGAGCGCCAGCGTGATGCCGGGCTTTGCTTCGGCAAGCAGCACCTTGGTGACGATCTGCAGCGGTGTCGCACCCATGGCGCGGGCAGCTTCGATCAGACCCTTGTCCACCTCGCGGATTGCCGCCTCCACCAGCCTTGCAATGAAGGGCACGGTCGCGACTGTCAGCGGCACGATGGCCGCGTTGGTGCCGATCGACGTGCCGGCCACCAGCCGGGTGAAGGGAATGATCGCCACGACAAGAATGATGAAGGGTGTGGAGCGCGCCGCGTTGACGATGAGGCCGAGAATACGGTTGGTCACAGGTGCTGGAAACAGTTCACCCTTGCCACTGGTGGCGAGGAAAACGCCCATCGGCACGCCGATGATGGAGCCGACGATGCCGGCGACCGCGACCATATGCAGGGTTTGCAGCAGGCCCTTCAAGAGAAGGTTGAAGATCATATCAGGCGACATAACCGAGCACCTCCGTGTGAAGACCGGTTTCCGCGTAAAAGCGGCCGGCGCGGGCCGTGACCTCAGCCGAGGCCGGATAGGAGACAACGAGCGAGCCGAAGGGTTCGCCGGAAATTTCCTCGATGGTGCCGGCGAGAATGTTCACGTCAGGGCCGATTTCAGCGACCAGACGGGCCGTCAGCGGCTGAAACGCCGTTTCGCCGAAGAAGACCAGACGTACCAGAACGCGGTCGCCTTCCGCCGCTTGCGGCTTCAGACCCGAAGTGACCCAGTGCGGCAGCTTCACGCCGACCGAGGACGACAGCAGGCTGCGGGTCGTCTCGTGTTTCGGCGCGGTGAAAATGTCGAAGGTCGTGCCTTCCTCGACGATCAGGCCCCTGTCGATGACAGCCACCTGCGAGGCGATGGTCTTCACCACCTCCATCTCGTGGGTGATGAGCAGCACGGTCAGGCCAAGCTCGGCATTGATGCGCTTCAGAAGCTCGAGAATGGACTGCGTCGTTTCCGGATCGAGCGCCGAGGTCGCCTCGTCGGAAAGAAGCAGCTTCGGCTGGGTGGCAAGCGCGCGGGCAATGCCGACACGCTGCTTCTGGCCACCGGAGAGTTCCGCCGGATAACGCTTCGCCTTGTCGGAAAGCCCGACGAGATCAAGCAGCGGTCCAACGCGGGTCTCGATTTCCCTTTTGCCCATGCCTGATATTTCGAGCGGCAGAGCCACATTGTCGAAAGCGGTGCGCGAGGAGAGAAGATTGAAGTGCTGGAAGATCATGCCGACGGAACGGCGCAGCGTGCGCAGGTTCTTTTCATCCAGCGCCGCGACATCGACGCCATCGACGACCACACGGCCGGACGAGGGTTTTTCAAGGCCGTTGGCGAGGCGGATAAGCGTCGACTTGCCGGCGCCGGAGCGGCCGATGATGCCGGTGATGGAGCCTTTCGGCACGACGTAATCGATACCGGCCAGAGCAGCAAAGCCGGGCTTGCCGCTCGTACCGCCGAATGTCTTGGTCACGCCTTCAAACGTGACCATCGGGTCGTTGACCGCCCGCTCCGGGGCCGCCTGTGGCCGGGTCGCGGGCGGTGCCGCGGATGATGGAAAATTCATTGTAAACTCTGGGAAAACGCGTGACGGATCGGGTCTCAAAAAATCCTGCTGCGGCACGAAACCGCTCTCTTCATGCAGCCTAGGGGCACATTCGATGACAGCTGATTTTCCGGGTCATTTCGTCAGGCTTTCACTCAGAAATGCCGGGGATCGGCAATTCGATGGCGCATACTTGCCCGCAGGCGCCACCTTTTAACAGGGATGTTTTTTCAATTATCTGAAAAGAGAGAAAAAATCTACCGCAAAGCCGCCTTGGCGACCCTGCGGCAGTCAAGCTTTTGCGATTGCGCGACGATCAGACGCGGCTGACGAACTCTTCGGCCGGGCGGCGAACCTTCTTCAGGTTCACCAGCCAGTCGCCATCGGGCTGGCGATAACCCAGCGGCAGGATGGTAACGGAGCGCAGACCCTTTTCACGAAGGCCCAAAATTTCATCGAGCTTGGCCGGATCAAAACCTTCCATCGGGGTGGAATCAACGCCCTCGAAAGCCGCCTGCGCCACCGCCATGCCAAAGCCGATATAGGCCTGACGGGCGGCATGTTCGAAATTCACCTGCTGGTCGCGCTGCGGATAGGAGGTGAGCAGCATCTGACGATAGGCTTCCCAGCCTTCATTCTTGATGCCGCGTTCTTCATTGACCAGATCGAACATATGGTTGATCCGCTCTTCGGTGTAGTTGTCCCACGCCGCAAATACCAGCAGATGCGAGCCATCGGTAACCTGCGCCTGGTTCCAGGCGATCTCGCGGATCTTGGCGCGCACGTCAGGATCGGTGACAACGATCACCTCGAAAGGCTGAAGACCGCTGGAAGTGGGGGCGAGCCGCGCCGCCTCGACGATGCGCTCGACCTTGTCTTCGGACACCGTCTTGGAAGGGTCCATTTTCTTGGTGGCATAACGCCAGTTGAGTTTTTCGATAAGCATGTTCGTTTTCCCTTGGGAGGACCAGCCCGCCCTGCCCCTTGGGTGACAGAAACGGACGCTACGCCTTCGTAGCTTGCCTGACATAAGGGACGGGATGGCGGGCGCAAGCAGGCACCGAAAGGTAACCGATAAAAAAGTTTGGGAAACTGATAATAAGGGGACGCAACTTTCGAAGTTGCTCTCCGTCATCCTCGGGCTTGACCCGGGGATCCATCAATACGACCCGATCGTGGATCCTCGGATCAAGTCCGAGGATGACGAACGAGAGGTCGGTGCTTTGACGCAATCACGCCATGGGTAGGTTTACCCCTTCACCACACCATGGTTGCCCTTCGGAAACCCCGAAGCCAGCGCGCTGTACCATTTGCCGCTGTTCTTCAGCGTGCGCACCTGTGTGTCATAATCCACATGCACGAGGCCGAAGCGCATGCGATAGCCTTCGGCCCATTCGAAATTATCCATCAGGCTCCAGGCGAAATAACCGCGCATCGGGTAACCGTCGCGGATGAGATCGGCGACGATGCCGAGGTGTTCGGCATAATAATCGAGACGTGGCTGATCATCCACCTCACCGTTTTCGATGCCCATATTATAGCAGGCGCCGTTTTCGGTGATGTAGCACTCCGGCAGGTCGTAACGCTTGTAGAGCGTCTCGACCAGCGACTGCAGCGCCGGCGCATAAACCTCCCAACCGATATCGGTCTTCACATCGCTGATGGCGGGAGCCGGTGTGGTGGCGGGGAATTCCGCGCCCGGCGTCGCATCGTCGGCAACGCGCATCGGCGTGTAATAATTCAGGCCCCACCAGTCGAGCTTCTGGCTGATGATGGCGAGGTCCTCCGCCTCCACGACGGGCATGCGGCTGCCCAGCGCTTCCATCATCTGCGCCGGATATTCACCCTTGAAGACCGGATCGAAAAACGCGCCATTGTGGAACTGGAAGGCGCGTTCGGCCGCTTTCAGATCAGCTTCGCTGTCGGAAGCGGGAATGACGGAATGGGCATTCAGCACCAGTCCCACCGGCACTTTCGGCGCGACATGGCGCGATGCCTCGACGCCAAAACCATGGGCAAGGTTGATGTGGTGCATGGCGGCAAGGGCTGCCTCCATGTTGCGCTCGCCCGGCGCGTGAATGCCGTAGAGATGGCTGAGCCACACCGCGCACCACGGCTCGTTGAAGGTCGCTACCGCATCCAGCCGGTCGCCGAGGCGGGCCATGACGGTCTTGGCGTAACGCTGGAAGGCATGGGCGGTGGAACGCGAGGCCCAGCCGCCGTCGCCCATCAGCGTCAGCGGCAGGTCCCAATGGTAAAGCGTCGCATAGGTCTTGATGCCGCGCGCCTTGCAGCCATCAACGAGCCGGTCGTAAAAATCGAGCCCCTTCTCGTTGATCGGCCCGAAACCGTCAGGAATGATGCGCGGCCAGGCGATGGAGAAACGATAGGCCTCGACGCCCATCTCCTTGATGAGGTCGAGGTCTTCTTCCCAGCGATTATAATGGTCGCAGGCGATATCGCCATTGTGCCGCCCGAAGACATGGCCCGGCATGTTGCAGAAGGCATCCCAGATGGAGGGTTTGCGACCATCCGCCTTGGTGGCACCTTCGATCTGGAACGAGGCGGTTGCGACGCCGAACAGGAAATCGCCGGGAAAACGGGCTGCAAGCGCTTTGGGATCGGTCATCGGAGAGGCCTTCTCATATCCATCGAGCGTGAAAAGATGAACAGCGGTTTAGACCATGTTGGCCAGCAGGTACAGCCGGAGCCGTTGAAATCTACAACGTTTCAGAATGGGAGGTTAACAAGTCCAAAGCGCTTTGCACACGGAAATTCACCGCAGCGGCAAGGCAGCGGGGCGGGACATCGGTCCGGCAAATGCGGATGGAATGGAAGTGTGGGGGAAGTCGTGCATTTGCCGGACCGCATCTTTTGAACCGTGATACCGGCCCGCTTTGGTCAGGGTATTGTCACGGCGCCTATCGGTTCGGTCCCTCCCCGCTTCTGGCATTGCGGGGTGCCTTTCCGAAACATGGCCTGCCAGAACCATGCTTGTCGATGCCGGCCTCCGGTAAGGAAGGGCGCCGCGCGTATCGCCCTTCCTTACCGGTTGCGGGAACAATGATGCGGCCGAACGGGGCAACGGGGAAAAGCGGGGAGCAATTTTGCGGCAAGTGATTGGGCCAAAAGAGGCGGCGGCGGAAAATCATCCGCCGCCGCTCGCATTGTCCGACCCATGGGTAGCGGTCACGCTGCCTGCGGCGCAAGGTTGGCGGAGCCCGGCTTTCTGAGCAGCAGCACCGAGACGGCGGCAATCATGCACATCAGGCCGGCAATCTGCAGCGCGGGCATATAGGTGTCGAAGTCGCTCTTGAAGAAACCAGCGCCGAAGGCGGCGGTGGCTGCACCCAGCTGATGGCCGGCAAAGACCCAGCCGAACACCAGCCCCGCCTTTTCGCGGCCGAAATTCTCGGCGGCGAGCTTCACGGTCGGCGGCACGGTCGCCACCCAGTCCAGCCCGTAAAAGACGGCAAAGACCGAAAGCTCCACGAAGCTGAACCCGGAAAAGGAGAGATAAAGCAGCGACAGGCCACGCAGACCATAAAACCAGAACAGCAGGAAACGATTGTCGAAACGGTCGGAAAGCCAGCCGGCGAAGATCGTGCCGAAGAAATCGAAAATGCCGATCACCGCCAGCGTACCCGCCGCCGTGACGGCGGCCATGCCGAAATCACCGCAGATCGAAATCCAGTGAGTCTGGATGAGGCCGTTGGTGGAAAGGCCGCAGACGAAAAAAGTACCGAACAGCACCCAGAAGACCGGGTTGCCGGAGACGCTTTTCAGCGTCAGTATCGGCGATACCAGCGTTGCGAGGAACCTGTGATCCTGCCTGGGCGGGTGCGCCACGACAGTCTCACCATAGGCCGGCAGGCCGAGATCGGCGGGGTGGTCGCGCATCAGAAGCAGCACGAGGATCATGGCGACCGCAATCACCGCGACAGAAAGTGTCAGGGCTGTCCGCCAGCCATAGGCTTCCGTCAGCGCCGCCAGAAGCGGCAGAAAAACCAGCTGGCCGGTGGCGTTGCTGGCCGTCATCAGGCCGATCACCAGCCCGCGGCGTTTGGAAAACCAGCGCGTCGCAACCGTGGCGCCCAGCACCAGCGCCGTCATGCCGGTGCCGACGCCAATTACCACGCCCCACAGCAGCAGCAATTGCCAGACCTCTGTCATGAAAAACGAGGCGACGATGCCGCCCATGATCAGCGCAAGCGCCGTCGACACCACCTGGCGGATGCCGAAATGGTTCATGAAGGCGGCGGCAAAAGGCCCGAGCAGGCCGAAAAGCACCAGCCGGACAGCCATGGCGGAAGAAATATCGGCGATATCCCAGCCGAATTCCTGATGCAGCGGCTGGATCATCACCCCCGCAGAGCCCATGGCCCCGGCGGTGGCCAGCATGGTCAGAAAGGTGGTGGCTGCGACCAGCCAGCCATAATGCAGGTTTCTGCCGGCCATCCAGCTGGCAAGGCGTGTGGAGAGCATGTTCAAGGTCCCTTTCCCGTGGCCTTCGGCCGAGTCTTGCGGGTATATACCCGATTTTACGGGCAGATACCCGCTTCATGATCAAAAAATTACAGGGCGGCGAGCAGTTCCTGCAATTGCGCGGTCTTTTCCGGCCCCAGCCGGGCCTCGATCTCGTCCTGAACGCTGTCCCAGAGCGGTGCGCCCGTCTTCAGGATCGCCTGCCCCTCCTCCGTCACGGTCAGCATCGCCTCCCGCTGGTCCTCACCGTGGCCAATCGCCACCAGCCCCATGCGCGCCAGCACCCTGGCATTGCGGCCGACGGTGGAGCGATCCAGCTCCACCCGCGCGGCAAGATCGGTGAGCGAGACCGGCGCGGTGCAATTGATGTTCCGCAACAGGCTGAACTGGCCAATATTGACGCCAAGCGGCGCCAGCGCCTCGTCATAATAGGACGAGACCTTGCGGGATGCTTTGCGCAACAGAATGCAGTGGCAGCTATCGTTTGGCATTTGTCTCGGGTATATACCCGCAATGTGCTGGAAGCAAGAGACATCAGGCAGGTATTCACACCTGGTCGCGGAATAGCTGGCCACATACCTATTTTAAAAACGCAGCCGGAAGAAACCATATGTCGCCAGAACCGCGCAAACCGACGCCCCGATCAGATAGGGCAGATGCAGCGCGGCGATACGGCCAAGCGTGGGCTCGGCAAGGGTGACGAGCAGACCTGCGGCCAATGCACCGAACGACATCGCGCCCCAGCCGAAAAACCGGTAGACGGAATTGACGCGGCCGAGCAACCCGTCCGGAATGAGCCGTTGCCTGTAACTGACCGTCACCACATTCCAGAGCATGCCGGCTGCGGCCTCGAAAAACAGGCCCAATGCCACCAGTGGCACGGAGCCGGAAAGGCCCAGCACCAGATTGAACAGCGCAAAGGTGCAGAGCGCCAGAACCAGGCTTTTCCGCGCCCCAAGCCGGCGGGCAAGCCAGGGTGAGGCGAGCCCGCCAAGAACACCGCCGGCCGCACCACAGGTCAGCAACACGCCATAGGCCGCCGCCGACAGCTGCAGCACTTCCTGCGCGTAAAGGACGAGGATCGTCATTCCGCCGATGAAGACGGCATTGATGACGCCCAGCATGAGGGCAAGCCGCAGGATCATCCTGTTGTGCCGCATCCAGCCAAGCCCCTCCCGCAATGCCGGCCGGAAGGAGAAGGTGCCGGACGGTTTGCGCGGCGACAGCACGATCAACCAGATCAACAGGGCCGACACCGCATAAAACCCGGCATCCAGACCGAAAGGAAAGGCGATACCGGCGGTAATCAGGAGGCCGGCTAGCGGCGGACCGATAAACTGGCCAGTGACCTGTTCGGCACTCCACATCTGGCCGTTGGCATGTTCGAGATCGCTGGGGGCAACCAGCGACGGCAGGATCGTCTGCGCCGCATTGTCCCGGACCACCTCGGCGCAGCCCAGCAGGAAAGCGACCACCGCCAGCGAAAAAATCACTGTCATACCGGCATCCGCCGGTCGCGGAAGCACGGTGGTGGCGGAGATCATGGCAACGGCGCAGACCATCAACGCCAGCCGGACCAGATCAGCCCGCACCATCAACAGGCGCCGGTCACTCCGATCCGTCCAGACACCGACGGGAAGCGCAAAGAGCAGCCAGGGCATTCGCTGCGCCACCGCAATCATGGAGATCAGCAGCGGATCGCCTGTCAGCAGGGTGGCAAGCCAGGGTATCGCCACCATGGATATGCCATCGGCAAGATTGGATACGGCGCTTGCGGAAAAAAGAAGACGGTAGTCGCGGTTTACCCGAAGAAGAGTTGCCTGCATGCCTGATCCCCGCCGCTGAAAATCACACCGGAGCGCTTGCAGGCCGACGCAAATATCTGACAGGCATTACGATATTGCCCGCCCCCGCGAACCGGCATCCAATCCGATATCGCAGCTTTGCATGAAAGACTATTTTGCGGAAACGGAATTTCCGGCGATCCGGTCCCGGCCACTAGACCGGGCCGGAGCGCCGACATTGTTCACCTCAGGCCGAAAGCCGGCGGCCGTTTGCCACCAGAAGACCGGCGGCGCCTTCCAGCCAGCCGGCTTTCAGCTCCAGCGCCAGGAAACGGCTGCGCTCGAACGGACCCGGCATGATGAGGTGCTGCGCCTTGTCGGCGAAGAAGCCGAAACGTTCGTAATAGGGTGCGTCGCCAACCAGAAGGATAGCGCCATGGCCGCGTCTGGTGGCTTCGGCGATCGCCGCGCGCATCAGTGCCGAGCCGATGCCCTTGCCCTCATGGGCGGCATCGACGGCCAGCGGGCCGAGCAGCAGCGCCTCGACGGCACGGCCTTCACGCGAGATGCCGGCTTCGACATTCCACAGGCGCACCGTGCCGATGACATGGCCGTCCTCATCGCGGGCGACCAGCGCCAGGCCCTCGGCCGGAATGCGGCCGGCGCGCAGCTTTTCGGAAGACTTGCGGCGACGGCCGACGCCCATGGCGCGGTCCAGCAGGTTCTCACGGGCGACGACATCGCCCGGATTTTCCTGATCGACATGAAATGTCTGCGGTGTGAAAAATGCCCGTACCGAATTCAAAAGAGCGGCCATCCTTGGCCTCCCGTCACACTACCGCCCACACGCGGCCCTTGATAAAAATTGGTGGAGCCGCTCCGGCCCGCCGACACGCTTTCCTCGGCTGGAAGAGGTGCAGCAAGCAGGGATTTGCGCAACAGCACAATCGGCAGGGCCGGAACGGAAGCTTGGTCGAGACGCCGCCCTTTTCAGCGGACGGCGTTCGGATCAGATGACGTAAGCCTTCAGCGGCTCAAAGCCGTTAAAGGCAACCGCCGAATAGGTCGTCGTATAGGCGCCCGTGCCTTCGATCAGAACTTCATCGCCGATGGTCAGAGAGACCGGCAGCGGGTACATGTTCTTTTCATACAGCACGTCGGCGCTGTCGCAGGTCGGACCGGCCAGAACGCAGGGCTGCATCTCATCCTGATCGCGTGTCGTGCGGATCGGGTAACGGATCGCCTCGTCCATCGTCTCGGCGAGACCGCCGAACTTGCCGATGTCGAGGAACACCCAGCGGTGGTTGTCATTGTCGGACTTGCGCGAGACAAGAACGACTTCCGCCTTGATGACGCCTGCATTGCCGACCATGCCGCGGCCCGGCTCGATGATCGTCTTCGGGATCTGGTTGCCGAAGTGCTTGCGCAGCGCCGTGTCGATCGCCTGGCCGTATTCTTCGGCAGCCGGAACGTCGCGCAGGTACTTGGTCGGGAAACCGCCGCCCATATTGACCATCTGCAGGTGGATGCCCTGCTTGGCCAGCGAAGCGAAGACGCGCTTGGCATCGGCAAGTGCGGCATCCCATGCGTCGAGATTCATCATCTGCGAGCCGACATGGAAGGACACGCCGTAGGATTCGAGGCCGAGCTGATGCGCGTAGACGAGAACGTCAACAGCCATCTGCGGCACGCAGCCGAACTTGCGAGAGAGCGGCCATTCCGCACCTTCGCCATCCGTCAGCACGCGGCAGAAGACGCGCGCGCCGGGAGCGGCACGGGCAACCTTCTCGACTTCCTCATGGCTATCAACGGCGAAGAGATCGATGCCGAGCGCGTAAGCGCGGGCGACATCGCGTTCCTTCTTGATGGTGTTGCCGAAGGAGATACGGTCGGCCGTCGCGCCGGCATCGAGCGCCATCTGGATTTCAGCCACGGAGGCGCAATCGAAATTGGAGCCGAGCGAAGCGAGCAGCTTCAGGATTTCGGGAGCCGGATTTGCCTTCACGGCATAATAGATCGCGCTGTTCGGCAGGGAATGCCGGAACGCGTTGAAATTGTCGCGCACGACGTCGAGATCAACCACAAGGCAAGGGCCTTCGGGACGTCGGGTCTTGATGAAGTCGAGAATGCGTGCAGTCGTCATCGATATATTCCCTATAAAACCGACTCCGGAAAAAAATCCGAAGGACAAAGGACGCTCGAGATATGCATTCGAATCAGCCGGTGGAGGCGCAGAATCGATAGCATACGCTCAAGGCGCGAATGTGAACGATGCCCTGCCAGAGCATCATTCGGCTTTGTCTGCCATGGATTGGAGGGAATGACCCGACCGCACTTCAGGCAATGATGGTGTGCCTCTTTAGTACCCCGGCTGATGGAGAGCCGGCAGAGAACCAGAAAGGCCCGCACCGTCGTTGCTTCGTATGTCCTCGCATTTTCCGGTTGGCCGGAATAGCGACTGGAGGGGTTAGTTCCAGGTACCTTACCGAGATCCTCACCACATCGAGGACCCGGCGGACACACATGGGCACGTGCGACTTTGGGCAGCACGGGAGATAAGAATATTCGCCGTCATAATCAAGAGGATTTTTTCACCAGATAGCGGATTTTTTCAGCAACCATTTTGGGGTTGAACAGTCCTTCGTCAGCGTTCAATTATATGGAACGAACCGGAGGATTTTCATGGACACGCTGACCCGCATCCGCGCCTTTATCGATGTCGTCGAAGCGGAGGGTTTTTCCGCCGCCGCGCGCAAGACGGGGCGATCCAAGGCGCTTCTGTCCAAATATGTCCGGGAACTGGAAGACGATCTCGGCGCGCTGCTCCTTAACCGCACGACAAGGCAGTTTTCGCTGACCGAGGCCGGGCACACCTATTACCGCACCGCCTCCGACATTCTGAAGGAGATCGACAACCTCGCCGATCTGGTGCGCGAGAAGAATGCCGATCTCAAGGGCAAGCTCCGGATTTCGGTTCCGCGCACCTTCATCGATGCCGATGTCGGCCAGAGCCTGATCGATTTCGCCAAGGAAAATCCGGAGCTGTCGCTGGAAATCGTCGCCGAGGACCGGTTTGTCGATCTGATCGAAGAAGGTTTCGACCTTGCCGTCCGGATCACCCGGCTGGAGGATTCGGGCCTCATCGCCCGCAAGCTTTCCGATTTCCGCGTCTATGCGGTGGCGACGGCGGATTTCGTGGCCCAGCACGGGCCGCTCGACGGGCCGCAGGACTTCTCCCGCGTTCCCTTCATCATCGACACCAATACCCGTTTTCACAATACGGTGCGCTATCTCGAGCCGGATGGCGGCTCGAATTCGGTCACCATCAGCGGGCCTATCGAGGTCAACAGCCCCCAGGCGACGCTGCGCGCCGCCCGCGCCGGCCTCGGCATCGCCATGGTGCCTGACTTCATCGCCCGGCCCTATATCCAGTCCGGCGAACTGGTGACGCTGTTCGACGATTATATTTCCAAGGACCGCGGCATTTACGCGGTCTATCCGCATCGCCGCTACCTGCCGGCCAAGGTGCGCAGCTTCGTGGACTATCTTTCGGCGTGGTTCAGGAAGAACGGGTGATGCGACGGACGGTTAAGTTGTCACACCGCCCTCACCTCCGTCATCCTCGGGCTTGACCCGAGGATCCATGTTTCAACGGTTGATGGATCCTCGGGTCAAGCCCGAGGATGACGCCGCGTGTGACGAAATGTTTGCCGCGCCCCTCTTCCCGCGTTGCGAGAGACGTTTATCCCTAATGCTGACGCCCGCCTTGCGGCGGGCGTCAGCATTAGCTGGAAATCAGATCAGAACGGCGAATCCGGGAAGTAGAACTGCTCGGCATTCTCCTTGGTGATCAATGTCGCGTCGAGAATATAATTCCCGGCAACCGGCACCTGATCGTAAAAATGCCCGGCCGTCAGCTGCATGGCTGTCGCCACCATTGCCGGCGGATAGAGCACGTCGACCGGCACCAGCTTGTCTCCGTCCATGACCTTCTTGATCATGTCCTTGGAGCCGGCACCCGCAACGATATATTGGATATCGGTGCGTTTCGCCTGCTGGATCGCTTCCAGCACGCCGATCGCCATGTCGTCATCCTGGCACCAGACCACGTCAATCTTCTTATACTTGGTCAGATAGTCCTGCATCACGCGGAAGGCGTCGTCGCGGTTCCAGTTGCCATATTGACGGTCGAGAACCTTGACGTTCGAACCGGCGATGCCCTTGTCGAACCCATCCTGACGCTGCTGGTCGATGGGGATCGGCAGACCGCGAATGACCACCACTTCCGCATCCGGCGTGGTCTTCTTGATGTATTCGCCCGCCACCTGGCCAAGCGCCGGGTTGTTGCCGGCAACATAGAGATCGCGGATGGAATTGTCGTTGACGCTCGGCGCACGGTCAACAAGCGCAACGAAGGTGCCCTTGTCCTTGATCTCCTTGATGGCGTTGACCAGCGGATCGGGATCGGACGGCAAAACGACCAGTGCGTCCAGCCCCTGCACCGCCAGATCCTGCAGCGCGTTGGCCTGATTGGCAGCATCCGGCGATGTCTTGACGATCACATTAAGCCCCGGATGCTCCTGCATCAAAAGCTTCGCCACGCGCTCGGCATGATAGACGACACCGGCCGTCCAGCCGTGGTCGGCGGCCGGAATGGAGACGCCGATGGTGACCTTCTTGTCCTGCGCATGCACTGAGCCCGCCAGCACCGCAGCCAGCGCGGCAAAGGCCACGCCGATGAATTTTCTACGCATAGTCTCTTTCCTCCCAAGACCGGGGCGTTCCTCCTTCAACCGCACCTGCCCCACATGGCGCGGCGTGATACGTCACCTGCGGCTGAGCGAACGCTGCACCAGCATGGCGATGATGATGATGGCCCCCTGAATGGCGCCGATCAGATATTCGCTGACGAAGTTCGACAGGATCATGATGTTGCCGACGATCTCCAGAATGAAGGCGCCGCAGATCGTGCCCCAGATGCGCCCTACCCCGCCGCGCAGCGCCGTGCCGCCGACGACGACGGCCGTGATAGCCTGCAGCTCCCACAACATGCCCGTCGTGGCCGAGGTGGAGGCAAGGCGCGGCACGTAAAGCAGCACCGCCACCGCAACGCAGAGACCTTGCACGACATAGGCAATGGTGCGGACCCGGGCGACGGAAATGCCGGAATAACGCGCCACATCCTCGCTGGAGCCGACCGCTGTCAGATGCCGGCCGTAACGGGTACGGTAAAGCACGAAGGCGGCGATGGCGGCGGTCACGAAAATCACGATGACCGGCACCGGCACGCCCAGCACATTACCGAAATAGACCGGGCGATAAAGCGTCTGGATTTCCGGGTTGCGCAGCGTGATGGCGCCGCCCTGCGACAGCCATGTGGTCAGCCCGCGATAGATGCCCATGGTGCCGAGCGTGGCGATGAAGGGCTCGATGCGGCCAATGGTGGTGATGAGGCCATTGGCCAGCCCGCAGGCCGCGCCGATGGCAAGCGCCAGCACCATGGCGGCCAGCAGCATTAAAAGCGGGCTGGCGATGACGCCGCTGTTCATGAACAGGATCATCAGGCTGGCGACGAAAGCCACCATTGCGCCAACCGAAAGATCAAGCCCGCCCGAGGTGATGACGTAGGTCGCGCCAAGCGCGATGATGGCGATGAAGGCGCTGCGGGTGACGACGTTCAGGAGATTGTCGATGCCGATGAAATTGGGATTGGCGATGGTGCCGAGAACCAGCAGCAGGGCCAGCGCCACAAACGGCGCGACGGCGCGCAGATCCCAGTCCTTCGAGGTCTTCGGCGTCTTGCCGGTGTCAGTTGCGGCCTCGGTCATGTTTCTCCTCAATTGTCTTTTCTTCAGGCCAACTCTTTCGAAACCCGCAGCCTCAGGCGGGTTCCTGCGTGTGAACACCGGTCGCCAGCGCCACGATGTCGTTTTCGGTCATGCGATCCCCCGTCACCTCGCCGACGATCCGGCCGGAACGCATCACCAGAATGCGGTCGCAGATGCCGATCAGCTCGGGCATTTCCGAGGAGACGACGATGATCGAGCGCCCCTCCTCCGCAAGCCCGGCGATGAAGCGGTAAATCTGCTCCTTGGTGCCGATGTCGATGCCGCGTGTCGGCTCGTCGATGATGACGATGGACGGATCGAGCAACATCATTTTGGCGAGCAGCAGCTTCTGCTGGTTGCCGCCGGAGAGCTGACCCGCCAGCAGATCCTTGCGGCCGGTGCGGATATCGAAATCACGCACCGCATCATCAAGCGCCGCCGTCTCGCGGCGGGTGTCGATCTGGAGCAGCCGGCTGAATTTCTTCAGCGAAGCAAGCGTCAGATTGATGCGCAGATCCTTGGCAAGCAGCAGTCCCTTGCCCTTGCGATCCTCGCTTAAGTAAACGATGCCCGCCTTCAGGCTGTCTTCGGGCTTGGCGAAAGTGACCGCGCGCCCAAGATGGCGAACCGTTCCCCGCCCGGCCCGCAGGCCCAGCACGCCCTCCATCAGCTCCGTCCGCCCGGCTCCGACCAGACCGGCGAAACCGAGGATTTCGCCCTTGCGCAGGCGGAAACCGGCATCCTGCGCATAGCCGGGAACGTTAAAATGCTCGACCTCAAGAACCGGCTCACGCTCACCGCCGGCATTGCGGTCGGGATAAAGCTTGGCGACATCCCGCCCCACCATCAGCCGCGCCATATCGGCCGGCTCCAGCTCTGAGGCCGGATGCGAGGCGACCAGCCTGCCGTCGCGCAGCACCGTCACCCGGTCGGCGATCTCCTTCACTTCCGGCAGGCGGTGCGAAATATAAAGCACGGCCACGCCTTTCGCCCTGATATCCCGGATGACATTCAGGAGTGCGTCGGTCTCGATCGGCGTCAGGCTCGCAGTCGGCTCGTCGAAAATCACCACACGATGCGGCACCAGCAGAACGCGGGCAATCTGCACCAGCTGCCGCTGCGCTATCGACAGGCTGCCGACGATGGCGTCGGGATCGATCGTGCCGCCGAGATCGCCAACGGCCTTGCGGGCGCCGTCGCGCATGGCGCGGTCGTCCACAACAGGACCTTTATGCAATTCGCGGCCGAGATAGATGTTCTGCGCCACCGTCAGATCCGGCGCCAGCAATATTTCCTGATGCACGAGAACGATGCCGCGATGTTCGGCATCCACCGGCCCGCCGAGCGCAACGGCTGCGCCATCGATGAGGATTTCACCGCCCGACGGCTTTTCATTGCCGGCCAGCAGCTTCATCAGCGTCGACTTGCCGGCGCCGTTCTCGCCGATGATGGCGTGCACCTCGCCGGCGCGCACCGCGATCTCTATATCCTTCAGAACCTGAACCGGCCCGAAGGATTTCGACAGCCCGACGGTCCGGACAAGGGCCGGGGCTGAAGTTTCGTCAGCAAAAGCCATGCGCCGTCACCGACAGCCGGTGAGAACGGACGGTTTTTGCCCCTCGATTTTCCTTGAAGCGACCATGAGCGAACTCCTCCCAAAGCTCGGAGAAGAAGCTAACGTCCGTTTTGAGGTACGTAAAGCAAATTTCGCTCGTCTTTTAGAATACACTGAAATTTGAAGGATGCGTCCCGGCCAACCGGCGGATCGGATCAGGGATTTGCGGAGCGCTTGAAACCTTTCATGAGGCTGTGCACGGCCTCGCCGCCCTCCTTTGCCAGATCGAAGCGCTTGCCGAACAGCAGCCAGTCGGAGCAGATGCCTTTCAGCAGCCAGTAGAGCGCCCCGAGCGCCGATTCCGCCGTCCAGTTGTCGTTGAAGGCACCTTCCGCCTGCGCCCGTTCGAAAGCCGCTTCCAGCCGCTCCTTGTGATAGCGGTCCAGTTCCTCCTGCGCATGCAGGACAGGCGCGAACTCGTCTGAATAGCTGGTGCGCAGGCTGATGGTCATGATGCGCTGGCGTTGTTCGTCCTGCGCCAGAAGCGCCAGCCACTTGCAGGCCGCCTCCTCGATCTTGGCCAGCAGGGTCAACCCCTTGAGATCAGGATCACCGAAATCGAGCAGATCCGATTCGGGCAAAGCGACGGATTCGTATAGCCCGATGAAAAGGTCGGTCTTGCTGGAAAAATGCCAGTATATCGCCCCGCGCGTCACCCCGGCTGCGGCCGCCACCTCGTCCAGCGAACTGTTGGCCACGCCTTTCTTGAAGAATACCCGCTCGGCGGCGGCAAGGATCGCCTGACGGGTCTCTTCTGCCTCGGCCTTGGTACGGCGCATTCCGATGTCTCCTTCCAGTCGTGGCACGGCGCTCTCGCACCGTGCCTTTTCTTGTCGTGCCGGGCTGTCATTCACATGAATATGGCACGGCCTTCACATCCGTTTTATTCCGCCGGCGATACGGCGTCAGCAGCAATCTCATTCTGCTTCTTCCGATCCCCGAAAATCTTCATGACAAAGACGAAGAAAACGGGAACGAAGAAGATCGCAAGGATCGTCGCCGAGATCATGCCGCCAAGCACACCGGTGCCGATGGCGTTCTGGCTCGCCGCGCTGGCGCCTGACGCAATTGCCATCGGCAGCACGCCGAGCGAGAAGGCAAGCGAGGTCATCAGGATCGGCCGGAAGCGCAGATGCGCCGCCTCCACCGTCGCATCATAGGTGGATTTGCCCTCCGCCCGCAGATCCTTGGCGAATTCGATGATCAGGATCGCGTTCTTGGCCGAAAGCCCGATGATGGCGACAAGGCCGACCAGGAAGTAGACGTCGTTCGGCATGCCGCGCAGCATCACCGCCGCCACCGAACCGATGACGCCGAGCGGCACCACCAGCATGACGGAGAGCGGGATGGACCAGCTTTCGTAAAGCGCCGCCAGAAGCAGGAAGACGAACAGCACGCTGAGGCCGATAAGCGCCGGCGCCTGCGAACCCGACTGGATTTCCTGCAGCGACTGGCCGGTCCATTCGAAACCGAAGCCGCTTGGCAATTCGCCCGCCAGACGCTCCATTTCGGCAATCGCATCACCGGAAGAGTAACCGGGTGCCGACTGGCCGCCGATACGGATCGCCGGATAGCCGTTGTAACCCACCACCTGCGACGGGCCGCGCACCCATTCCACCGTGGCGAATGAGCTTACCGGCACCATGCCGCCATTGGCGTTGCGGACGTTGAGGTGCAGCAGGTCCTCGGTCTTCATGCGCTGCCCCTGCTCCGCCTGCACCGTCACGCGCTGCATACGGCCGGCATTGGGGAAGTCGTTGACGTAGGACGAGCCCATATTGGCGGAGATGGTGGCGTTGATGTCGCTGAAGGTCACACCGAAGGTATTGGCCTTTTCGCGGTCGATGATGAGATTAACCTGCGGGGAATCCGGCATGCCTTCGACACGCAGGCCGGCCAGAACCGGGCTTTTCTGCGCGGCCGCCATCAACTGCGCTCCGGCGGCGCTCAGCGCCGTCTGTCCGGCACCCCCGCGATCCTGCAGGCGGAAGGTGAAGCCGCTGGAATTGCCAAGACCCTGAATGGGCGGCGGCGACAGCGTGAAGGCCATGGAACCCGGTAGGCCCCAGAGCTTGCCGTTGATACGCTGGGCGATGGCGGATGCGGAATCCTCCGGCCCACGCTCGCTCCAGTCCTTCAGCGTCGCAAAGGCGAGACCGGCATTCTGGCCGGAACCGGAGAAGGAGAAGCCCGAAACCGCAATCACGCGATCGACCGCCGGTTCCGCCAGGAAGATCTTTTCGATTTCCTGGATGGATTGCAGGGTGCGTTCGCTGCTGGCTTCCGCCGGCGCCTGAATGTCGACGATCAGGTAACCCTGGTCCTCATTGGGCAGGAAGGAGCTGGGCAATTGCATATAGGCCCAGCCGAGACCGGCAAGCAGCGCCGCATAGATGACCATGAAGCGGCCGGAACGCTTGATGATGCTGCCGACCGACGAGGAGTATTTGTGCGAGGCCTTGTCGAAGCCGCGGTTGAACCAGCCGAAGAAGCCCTTCTTCTCATGGTGCCCGGCCTTGATCGGCTTCAGGAACGACGCGCAGAGCGCCGGCGTGAGCGACAGCGCAAGGAAGCCCGAAAACAGGATGGAGACCACCATGGTCAGGCTGAACTGCTGGTAGATGATGCCGACGGCGCCGGGGAAGAAGGCCATGGGCACGAACACCGCCGTCAGAACCAGCGTGATGCCGATGATGGCGCCGGAAATCTGGCCCATCGCCTTGCGGGTCGCCTCCTTCGGCGACAGATGCTCTTCCGCCATGATGCGTTCGACATTTTCCACCACGACAATCGCGTCATCGACGAGAATGCCGATGGCGAGAACCATGGCGAACATGGTGAGAACGTTGATGGAGAAACCCGAGACATACATGATGGCGCAGGTGCCGAGCAGCGCCACGGGCACCACCAGTGTCGGAATGATGGTGTAGCGGATGTTCTGGAGGAAAACGAACATCACCACGAAGACGAGGATGATCGCCTCCACCAGCGTGTTGATCACCTTCTGGATGGAGATTTTCACGAAGGGGCTGGTGTCGTAGGGAATTTCATATTCCAGACCCGGCGGGAAATACCGCGACAGTTCCTCCATGGTGGCGCGCACGCCATCGGAGGTCTGCAACGCATTGCCGGTGGGCGACAGCTGCACGCCGATGGCCGCACTGGGTTTGCCGTTCAGGCGGCTGGAAAAGGCATAACTTTCGCCGCCCACTTCCACCCGCGCCACATCGCGCAGCCGGACGGACGAACCATCCGGATTGGCGCGCAGCACGATGGCGCCGAATTCCTCCGGCGATGTCAGCTGGCCCTGCACGTTGACGGTGGCCGAAATCTGCTGGCCTATCGGGTTTGGCGACGCGCCGATACGGCCCGCCGCGACCTGCGAATTCTGCGCCTGAATGGCGCCGATGACGTCGGACGAGGTGAGGCTGAGGCCGAGCATCTTGTCCGGGTCCATCCAGATACGCATGGAGCGCTGGGTGGCGAACAGCTGGGCGCTGCCGACGCCCGGCACACGGCGCAATTCGCCAAGCACGTTGCGGCTGAGATAGTCACCGAGACCGATGGCATCGGTATTGCCGTCAACGGAGGTGAGCGCCACCATCATCAGGAACGAGGTGCCGGCCTGTTCGACCCGCAGGCCCTGCTGGGTAACCGCCTGCGGCAGACGCGGCTGAACGCGGGCGATGCGGTTCTGCACCTCGACCTGCGCTTCACCGATATTGGTGCCCGGCGCGAAGGTGACGTTGATGGAAATGCTGCCTGACGATTCCGAGGTCGATTCAAAATAAAGAAGACCCGGAACCCCGTTCAGCTCTTCCTCGATGGGCCGCGTGACGCTCTGGTAAATGTCCTCGGGCGCGGCACCGGGATAGGTGGTCGCGATCGAAATCTGCGGCGGCGCCACATTCGGATATTGCGCAATCGGCAGCATGGGAATGGCGAGCAGGCCCGCCAGCATGATGAAGATTGCGACGACCCAGGCAAAAATGGGCCGATCGATGAAAAAACGTGCCATGAAATCGGTCCTTATTGCTTGGCGGCCGGGGTCTCAGACGAGGTCTCGGCCGAAGCCGCGCCCTCGTTGCCGGCGGCGGCGACATCGGGCTCCGCAGACCATGGTTCAGGCTTCACCTTGGCGCCCGGCGCGGTTTTCTGGAAACCTTCGGCAACGACGCGGTCGCCATCCTTCAGGCCTTCCGAAATCACCCAGCGGTCGCCGATGGAACGGCCGACGCTGACCCGGCGCTGTTCGACCGTGTCTTCGGCATTCACGACAAGCACGCTCGCCTGCCCGCCGGCATCGCGCTGCACCGCCTGCTGCGGCACGGCGAAGGCCGCCTTCTGGATGCCCTGCTGGATCTGGACACGGACATACATGCCCGGCAAAAGGTCGCCGTTCGGATTGGGAAATTCGCCGCGCAGCGTCACCTGACCGGTGGTTTCATCCACCGCCGCTTCGGAAAACAGTAGGCGACCGGAAACGGGATAACGGCTGCCGTCATCAAACAGCAGGTTGACTTCGGCCTCGTTCGGGCCGGTCATCAGCTGGCCATCCTGCAGCGCCTTGCGCAGGCGGATGAGATCGGCGGCCGGCTGGGTGAAGTCAGCATAGATCGGATCGAGCTGCTGGATCGTCGCGAGATTTTCCGAACCGGTGGCGCTGACGAGGGCGCCTTCGGTGATGCGCGCCCGGCCGATCATGCCGCTGATGGGTGCGGTGACATTGGCATATTGCAGATTGAGCCTGGCTTCCGCGACACCGGCCTCGGCAACGGCCACTTCCGCATCCGCCTGCGCCAGCTGGGCGATGGCATTGTCGAATTCCTGCTGGGAACCGACGTTGGAACGGCGCAGCTGCTGCTGCCTGTCGGCCGTCTGCCGCGCCTGCAGCTGTGCCGCCTGCGCCCGGCGCAACGTGCCTTCGGCGCTGTCGACGCGCACCTGGAACGGCGCGGGGTCGATCCGGTAAAGCACATCGCCTTCCTTCACCAGCGAGCCCTGCTCGAACACCCGCTCGACGATGATGCCGGAGACGCGCGGGCGCACTTCGGCAAGCCGCGTCGGCGCGATGCGTCCCGGCAATTCGTTGGTGATGGGCAGCTCTTCCTGCTTCACGGTCACGACCTTGACCGCGCCGGGCGGCGGCGCGCCAGGCGCAGAGGCCTGCTCGTCGCTACATCCGACCAGAACGATGCCTGTCAACAACACCGCTACGATCTGCCCCAATCTCTTCGCCATACTGCGCTCCGAATCCATAAAAAAGGTCACATTTACATACATACTAAGACGTATGTAAAATTCCGGCAACGAAATTGTTGCGGCGCAACAGCGCTCTCACGCGCTTGTGAAGATGCGTGCAAACGGATGGAGATTGGCTGAATGACGGAGCGAAGCAGGAGGCAAGGGCCCATATCAGGTGGCAGCCGGAGACGGACGGAAGACCCGGAACCGATGAGAGTCCCCGCCCCGCCGCACCAAAGGCTGCCCAAAGCATCTGCGACCTTCCGCTCTTGCCGATGCGGGGCAGATCCTCGGGACAGGCCGATGATCACGCCGGGAACCGGAACGCGTCTCGACGATGGAGGCTGCCCAGTGACAGCGCGTAAACCGTTTATCCGGCCCGGAAGATATGTGCCGCCATGTCAAGGCAGCGGCAGGCATAACCCCATTCATTGTCGTACCAGGCGACCAGCTTGGTAAGACCGCCTTGCGTCTGCATTCCGGCCAGCGCATCGAAGATCGAGGAATGCGGGTTGCCGCGCATGTCGGTGGAGACGACGGGTTCGTCGCAATAGGCGAGAATGCCGCGCATGTCGCCCGCCGCCCGTGTGCGGATCATCGCGCAGATATCCCCGTAGGAGACGTTGTCCCGGAGCCGGCATGTCAGGTCGATCATGGAGACGTCAGAGACCGGCACGCGCACCGCCAGACCGTTGATCCGCCCGTTCAGTTCCGGCACCACCCGGCCCACCATGCGCGCAGCGCCGGTCGTTGCCGGAATGATGTTTTCCAGAATGCCGCGACCGAAACGCCAGTCCTTGCGGGCGACGCCATCCACCGTGTTCTGGCTGGAGGTCGTCGCATGAACCGTCAGCATCAGCGCCTCTTCGATACCGAAGGCATCGTTCAGCGCCTTGGCGAGCGGCGCGACGCAATTGGTCGTGCACGAGGCGTTCGAGACGATGGTTTGCCCGGCATAGCCGCCAGCGTTGACCCCCATGACGAAGACCGGCGTATCGTCGTCCGGCGGCGCCGAGATCAGAACCTTGCCCGCACCGGCGGCAAGATGTCCTTCCGCTGCCTTTCTGGTCAGGAAGAAGCCGGTCGATTCGATGACGACATCGACGCCGACGCCGGCCCAGCCGATTGCACCCGGCTCCCGCTCGCTGAAGGCCCTCACCGGCCTGTCATCGATGACAAGTGCATTTTCCGATGTCGCCACCCTGCCCGGGAAACCGCCATGCACGCTGTCATATTTAAGCAGGTAAGCGAGATGGTCGATCGGCAGCAGATCGTTGATCGCCACGATCTCGACATCGCCCCGCGCCATCGCGGCCCTTAAAACCGTCCGGCCGATGCGGCCGAACCCGTTAATGCCGATACGGATTTTGTCAGTCATCGATTGTCCTTTTAACCGAGAAGGAAAGGCGGGCATTCCCCGCCCGCGCAGCCTGAAGGGCACGCCGCGCATACGCGTTGCAACCCTCCCCGAAGGGATTGTTTTCCCTGCCGCTTATTTTTATACTAGACCGCACAAAAATACGGCGCAACGAATTTATTGCGAAACGGTACAAAAATGAAAGAGAAGTCCGCCAGAGGGCGCCCCCGCCAATATGACACCGACGCCGCACTGGGCGCGGCCCTCCTCGAATTCCGCCGCCACGGCTATACCGCCACGTCGCTCGACCATCTGTCGGAGGCGACGAAAATGGCGCGGCCAAGCCTTTACGCCGCCTTTGGCAACAAGCGCGCCATCTATCTCAGGGCCATCGCGCATTATATCGCGGAGAGCGGAAAGAGCCGCCACCACGCGCTCTTTGCCACCCCCTCGCTCGCAGAGGCGCTCGATGACTATTTCATGATGATCGTCGCAATCTATTCGCAAGGAGATGATTACCCGCTCGGCTGCCCCGTGCTCAGCGTCATCACCGGCGAAGCGACGGCCGACCCGGTGATGGGAGCGGAACTCTCCGCCGCCCTCGGTCGCACCGATGCGCGGTTCCGCGAGCGGATCACGGCGGCGCGCGACGACGGCCAGCTGCCGCCCGACACCGACATTGACGCCGTTGCCGATATGCTGGCGGCCCTGCAGCACAGCCTTGCGCAACGCGCGCGCGCCGGCGCGGCGCGGGCGGACCTGGAGCGTATTGCCCGCAGCAGCATTGCACTGGTTCTCAGGGCCGCGGGTGCTGGCCCAGCACCCTAACCGCTTCCACCTGTCCGTTCAGAAGAGGCGCTTCAGCGGCGTGGTTTCCGACTGCGGGCAAGGCTTCGTCGTATCGCTATTATCGGCGGGTCGGTTGCGAAGGGCCGCATAATAGGCGTTCTTCTGTTCGTACATGTTCATATCGGCGCGGCGCACCAGCGATTCCATCGTCTCGCCGGCCTCGCTGGTCGCCACCCCCAGCGACAGGCTGAGCGGCGCGCTGGAATAGAACTGGTTGTTGATCTTCAGCAGTTCATAAACCGTCTCGACCATGGCCGCGGCGATCTGCCTGTCGGCGCCCGGAAGAAGGATGGCGAACTCATCCCCGCCGATGCGCGCGGCATGGTTCGGCGCGGTCACCACACCGTTCAGCACCTCGCCCACACGCCGCAACAGGGCGTCGCCGGCATCGTGGCCAAGCTTGTCATTGGCGTCCTTCAGGCCGTTGAGATCGATGACGATGGCGGAAACCGGCCTGAGCGCGCTGCGCTCCAGCCGGTTCAGCTCGTCCGAATAGAAAGCGCGGTTGTGCAGCTTGGTCAGCACGTCGTGCTTGCCGAGATATTCGAGATAGGCTTCCGCCTTCTTGCGCGCGGTAATATCCGTCAGCGCCACCTGCACCAGCGACCAGTCGTGTTCATGGCCGGGGAAGACGGAAAAATGCAGGAGAACATGCCGCTCCGAACCGTCAAGCGCGTAGTTCACCACCTCGCGATGGTGGGTGAGATTGCCGTTCCAGAGCTCCATCAGCTGCTCCCGGAACGGCTTTTCCATCTCGCCGCGGAAAATATCGCCGAGCCGCTGCAGCAGCACCTGCCGGTCCGGCGCGCAGAACAGGTCGAGTGTCGCACGGTTGACGTCGATGACGCGGATTTCGCTCATGCATTGCCGCACGAATTCGGGATGCACATCCATGAACACGCGGAAATCGACAATGCCGCGATCCCTGACCTCCTCGATCAGCCGCCGCACGCGGCTGAAATCCTCCACCCACAGCGAGACCGGGGAATGCTTGAACATGCCCTCGGCATAACGGCGGTTGAAAAGCTCCTTGCGGCGGGCCTCCTCGCGCTCCGTCACATCTTCCGTGGTCAAAAGCAGCCGGCCGAGCGTTTCTTCGTGGCCGGGTATGATCGCGCCGCGCAGCTGGATATCGAGCCGCCTGCCGCCGATCGAATAATTCACCGCGTTGCTGGTAAATTCAGTCCTGCCCGCCCAGAGTTCGGAAAGCTCGTTCACATGGCTTTCCAGCATGTCATCGCGAAAAATCCGGTGGAGATTATCGACCAGATGCGCCTGATCGCGGGCCTCGAACAGTTCCAGCGTCCTGGCATTGACCTGGATGACGCGGATTTTCTGCGAACAGGCCGCCACCCGCGACAAATCCTCCAGAAGAAATGCCCTGATATCCTCGACGCCCTGCGCCCGCCAGATATCGAACTGGCCCTTCACTTCGCTGAAATCCTCGATCCACATCGCCACGGGCGCAAGATTGAAGACATTGGTATCGATCGTCTCACTCATACGGGCAGTCTTCTCAAGGGTAGATGCGGGAGGATGCCAAATGATGCGGCACGGCGACGGCCGTCCGCATATCAGGATTTATTAGGGATATTCGATTTAACGCAAGCATTTATCACGCAAGCCGCCGGATTGCGCGATAATTCATGGATTTCGCCGATGGATGCCGCTTACCAGAGCTTCACGTGGCGGTTCACATCCTTGTAGAGCAGGTAGCGGAACCGGCCCGGTCCGCCCGCATAACAGGCCTGCGGGCAATAGGCGCGCAGCCACATGAAGTCGCCCGCCTCAACTTCCACCCAGTCCTCGTTCAGCCGGTAGACCGCCTTGCCCTCCAGCACATAAAGGCCGTGTTCCATCACATGGGTTTCCATGAAAGGGATGGTCGCGCCCGGCTCGAAGGTGACGATGTTGAGATGCATGTCGTAACGCACGTCTTCGGGATCGATGAAGCGCGTCGTCGCCCATTTGCCCTCGGTATCGGGCATGGCCGACATGGGGACCTCATCCTCATGCGAAAAGATCGCCGGCGGCGGCGCAAGCCCGTCAACCGCCTGAAACGCCTTGCGAACCCAATGGAACTTGACGGGTGCCTTGCCGGAGTTTTTGACCTGCCAGGAAGCACCGGCCGGCAGGTAGGCGAACGAGCCCTCCCGCAGCGCATGTTGCGCGCCCGCGAACGTTACGGTCATCTCGCCTTCGACGACGAAGATCGCCGCCTGCGCCCGCTCGTCCGGCTCCGGCCGCTCACTGCCGCCACCCGGCTGCACTTCGACGATATATTGCGCGAAAGTCTCGGAAAAACCGGTCATCGGCCGGGCGATGATCCAGGCCCGCGTGCCGGTCCAGTGCGGCAGCACGCTCGTCACGATATCGGACATCACGGTCTTGGGGATGACCGCATAGGCGGTCTTGAAAACAGCCTTGCTCGACAGCAGTTCCGTCTGCCCCGGCAGACCGCCCATATCCGAATAATATCTCTTCATTTCAGCCATTCCATTCTGCAACGCATCAGGCGCGGATTCTTAAGGCCGCGACGGGGTTTAATCAAATGGTTATTGGCGAAGGGGCGAGTGACGGAATGGGGCACGACGTCGCCCCGCCTTTCTTCTCCCCGCCGGGGAAAAGGTGGCCCGAAGGGTCGGATGAGGGGGCAACGTCAACGATAGACCGCACCCTCACCCCCCTCATCCCGCTGCCGCGACCTTCTCCCCGGCGGGGAGAAGAAACACGCGGCACGCGCTCGTTCCCACGAAGGAATAACGGGCGCGGCTTTCTATCTCACGCCTTCTTACGCATCGTCGCATAGACGATATTGTGGTTCTCGCCGAAGAACACCTCCGCCTCGATACTTGCAGGATCGGCGCTGGCATTGACGATCCGCCACATATCCGCCTTCGAGCGCAACAGCAGCGCCCAGTTCATGAAGGTCTCCATATAGCCGTCGACGACGATATCCTCGGAGAAGTTGGCGAAGAGGAACATGCCGCCGGGCTTGAGCATCTCCATGCAGCGCCGCGTCAGCTTGATCGCCACGCGGTCGTTCAGATAATCGTAGAGGCCGGCGGCATAGACCAGATCGAAGGTGCCGAGTTCCTGCGTGCGCAGGACGATGTCACGCACCGAACCGTCGATCGCCTCGACACCGCGGCCGCCGAAATCGCGGGTGACGGAACCGACGCTGAGGGGGTCCTGATCGAGCGCCACCCAACGCCGCAGCCTCCCCTCCTTCAGCGCGACCGAAGCATCGGCCTCGCGCAGGTGACCGGAGGCGATGGTGAGGATTTCCGTCTCCGTTCCGTGCCGCGCGGCGGCCTCATCGACGAAACGTGTCAGCAGATCGCGGCGCTCGCGCACGGCAACCGAGGAACTGGCATCCCTTGTATAATCGTAAAGTGCCGCCCCGAGCGGCGAGGCGTTCGCCATCAGCTCGGCAACGCTGTCGTGGCCATAGATGAAATCGAGCAGCTGGGCATCGCCCGAATACCCCCTCGGCTTTTCGAACGACCACCGGGTGAAGGGATCTTCGAGAAACCGTTCCGAAACGGAGTGATTCTGCACCAGCGGAATCAGTTCCGCCCACACGCTTGAGTGGAGTTTATCTCTTAGACCATGCAGTGCGCCGGCCGTTCGATGTATTATCTCACGTGCTGAAACGCCATTGTCGAATTGCTGCTGTGCCAATTCGAGAATGATGGCCACCTCTGCTTTCGCAACTGCGAAATGCTCATCGAATGTTTCCGTTCTGCGCGCAAAAATCTCTTTTGCGACAGTATCCGGGGTGATCAGACTTGCCCCGTCCAGATTTTTCTTCTTTACCCGCACCACTTCAGCCTCCAGTATTAACACATTGTTAACTATACGTTTCTGGGAGACGGAAGGCCACTCGCTTTCGATTTTTGAGCGGTGTAGGGATAGATTAGTACATTAGCGTATTTTTTTGGTCACACTCTTGGGCAGAGGAGAAAGCAAATACGCGGTTTAGCGAAACTTAATGTTGCGAACGTATGATGCGTTCTTCCTTTCCATGTTCTGCCAAGGCATCGGCAGAGATTGGCAGGAACCCGCACCGGGCGCGAAAGCACACGGAAAAGTGGAATAAGCAGTTACTTGATAAAGTATACGCAACACTATGGGAAAGTGCATGAGGCACACATTGGGAGAGGTGGGTGGACAGCAGGATGATCGGCGGCCGGACTCCCGGTTTTCTGATGAGCTTCTTGCCCTCTACCAGCAGGAAGGCGAACGCAGCCGCCGTGGCTCCATCCGACAGGGCCTCTGGACGGCCGTTTTCATCTATCTGCTGTTTGCCATCACCGACATCATTCTGATACCCGATGTTGCTCTTTACGCCATCATCGCCCGCCTGCTCGTGGCCCTGTCGGCGCTGCTGACGCTGGAAATACAGCTGCGCAGGGGCGCCAGCACGTCAGCGCTGGACCTCACCTGCGCGGCGGCACTGGTGATGGGCTATATCGGCTGGCTGCTGCCGTCGCTCTTGACCGACAATCTCGAAAACATGTCCTATTACATGGTTTTCGGGACGATCTTCATGATGGGCGCCAACCTGTTCTTCACGTTCCGCTTCCATCTGTCGCTCGTGTCTTCAGGCATCATTCTCGTCACCTATTTTCTGGCGGTGATGCAGTTTCCCGAAGATGTTTTCTACAAGCTGGCCTTTGGCACCTTCTATATTTCCTGCTTCGTCTTCACGTCCTATGTGAACTGGAACCTGAACCGGGAACGCTATCACGTCTTCCTCAACGGGCTGGAAGCCAAGGCCCAGCAGAAGGCGGCGGATGAACGCGGCCAGGCGCTGCTGCGGCTTTCGAATACGGATTCCCTGACGGGCCTGCAAAACCGCCGCTCCATCGACCATCACCTGCGCCTGCTGTGGGACAACTGGAGCAAAAAGGAGGAGGGTTTTGCCGTTCTCCTCATCGATGTCGATTTCTTCAAGAAATATAACGACCGCTACGGCCACCAGGAAGGCGACAAATGCCTGGTGACGGTGGGTAATGCGCTGCAGGACGCAATCTCTGGACAGGGTGCCTCCATCGGCCGTTATGGCGGTGAGGAATTCATCGTGCTCGCCCCCTTCCGCTCCAAGCAGCAGGTTGGCGAGCTTGCCGAAACGATCCGCCACACGGTCGAGGACCTGTCGCTTGCCCACGACCAGCGCCGCGACGGCACCTTCGTCGTCACCGTCAGCATCGGCGCCTCCTTCACCCGCCCCAATCCGGACGGCAAGCTGGAGAAGATCATCAACGAGGCCGACCGCGCGCTCTACATCGCCAAGGGCAATGGCCGCAACTGCATGAAGCTGTTCGATCCGGACGATCCGCAGACCAGCGACGAGACGGAAAACATCGCGGCTCTTCTGAAGATCGCCATTGCGGAAAACCTCATTTCCCTTGTCTACCAGCCGATCCTCAACGTCTCGACCAATGAAACGCCGGGCGCCGAAGCGCTGATGCGGCTTCGCCTGCTTGACGGCAGCGCCGTCTCGCCCGGCGTCTTCATCCCGATCGCCGAGCGCACCGGCACGATCATGGAACTCGGCCTCTGGACCATCAAGACCGTCTGCAAGCAGATTCTTGCCGATGACCGGGTGGGCGTGGTCAGCGTCAACGTATCCCCCATGCAGCTGAAAAATCCGGGCTTTGCCACGTCGGTTGCGGCAATCCTCGTCGAGGCCGGCATCGCCGGCAACAGGCTCGCCTTCGAGATCACCGAAGGTCTGGATATGGAGATGCATTCGGATGTGCTGCGCTGCCTGAACGACCTGAAAACGCTCGGCATCAACATCTGGCTCGATGATTTCGGAACGGGGTTTGCCGGCCTTTCCTGGCTGCGCATGACCGATTTCGACACCGTCAAGATCGACCGCTCCTTCCTGCATGACAGCAACACGCCGCGCGGCCGGGCGATGCTGCAGGACATGATCCGCCTCATCCGCAATCGCGGCCACAAGATCCTCATCGAAGGCGTGGAGACGGAAGAGCAGCTGCGGCTGGTGCGCCAGCTGGAGATCGATTATGCGCAGGGCTATTATCTCGGACGCCCGGTTGTCGCCGAAAGGCTGGGGGCGGCGAGAGCCCCCTACCCGCGTCCGAACATGCTGCTGCGCCCCGCCTGACGGGCTGCGGGCCTTGCCTTAATGATAGGCGGGCGGCACGATCGAGAATTTCGACGCCAGCTCCGCAAAGGCCGTGCGGGTAACGGGATCGACAGGCGCGCCTTCCCTTTCCCGTCTTGCCGCCACCGCCCATTCCCGGTCGCCCGGCGCCATGACCTTGCAGTCCTGCCGCACCGGCGAGCCGCGCAGCACCTCGAGATAACGTTTCATGCCCTCGTCGAACACCTCGCGTTCAAGGAAGGCTTCCGGCTTCAGCGCCAGAACGAAGGCGCCAAGGCCACGCGGCGTGGAAAAATCAGGGCCGCCCATGGGATCTATATCGAAACTGAGCTTCATGCCGCTGAGAACGGCGCTGAAAATCTCCACCATGCCCGCCAGTGCCGCCCCCTTGAAGCCGAAAGCGCCGCCGAGCGGTGCCAGCATTTCAACGGCATGGGGGTTCTGCGTGTCGATGCCGTCACCGTCAGATGCGACACCATCAGGCAATTGCTGTTCGAGGCTGCGGTAAAGCAGAACGCGATTATAGGGCACGGCACTGGTGGCCATGTCCAGCAGCCAGGGCATGTCATCCGCCGCCGGCACACCCACGGCAATCGGATTGGTGCCGTGAAAGCGCATCGCGCCATCATGAAGGCGCACGAAACTGTCGGAATTGCAGAAGGCAAGGCCGATATAACCCTTCCGCGCCGCCTCAAGCGCATAGGCGCCGGCGGGGCCGAAATGCGAGGAATTGCGGATCGCCACCGCGCCGATGCCGAATTTTTCGGCCAGCGCCATGGCATTGTCCATCGCCGCATAGGTGGCGCGGGCGCCGTGGGCATGGTCGGCATCGATCGTCTCCACCGCGCCGAAACCGGAGACGCGGCGGATCTGCGGCCGCCGATTGAGACGTCCGCCTTCAAGGGCGGTGATGTAATGGGCAAGCAGGCGCACGCCGTGGCTGTCGACGCCGAGCCTTGTGCCATGCATCATGGCGCGGGTTGCGGCATCGGCCGTCTCGTCATCCGTGCCGGCGGCGAGGAAGGTGCTGCGGCAGAACCGCTCCAGCTCATCCAGCCTTGCGAGAACGGCGACGTTTTCATTGCTGTGCGACATGCGGGGAACCCTCCCGATTCCAGAATCCATGCCGCACAGGCTATTCACGGAGCGCGTTTTTGCAATCGAATATCGTACCTGAAACGCTCATAAATTCATGGAACGCGACCGCCTTCAGTTTCGTCATTGCGGCCTCGAACCGGCATCCCGTGCGATCAAGCCCGGGATCGCGAAAGGAACCCCTCACGTCGCGGACGCGACGTGACAGGATGCCGGGTCAAGCCCGGCATGGCGAGGTTGAGGAACCGCACCTGAGTATCCTTGTCGCGGTAATCCGCGCGCAGATCAATCAGTCGTCCGCGCCCATGGCATCATAGGGATCGCGCTCACCGGCGATGATGGCGCGCTTGCCGACATGGTTTGCAGGGCCGACAATGCCTTCCTGCTCCATGCGCTCCACCAGCGAGGCGGCGCGGTTATAGCCGACCGACAGGCGGCGCTGGATATAGGACGTAGAGCACTTCTTGTCGCGCATCACCACCTTGACGGCCTTTTCATAGAGATCGTCGCTGTCGTCGTCGCCCATCGAGGTCTTGTCGAAAACAGCCGTATCCTCTTCCGCCTCTTCATCCGCGTCTTCAGCGTCTTCGGTAACGGTGCCGAGATATTCCGGCCGGCCCTGGGTTTTCAGATGCGCCACGACCTTTTCCACTTCCTCATCCGATACGAACGGGCCGTGGACACGGGCGATGCGGCCGCCGCCCATCATGTGCAGCATATCGCCCTGGCCGAGCAGATGCTCCGCGCCCTGTTCGCCAAGGATGGTGCGGCTGTCGATTTTCGACGTCACCTGGAAGGAGATGCGGGTCGGGAAGTTCGCCTTGATCGTGCCGGTGATGACATCGACCGACGGACGCTGCGTGGCCATGATGAGGTGGATGCCGGCGGCGCGCGCCATCTGCGCCAGGCGCTGGATCGCCCCTTCGATCTCCTTGCCCGCGACCATCATCAGGTCGGCCATCTCGTCAACGATGACGACGATGTAAGGCATGGCCGTAAGGTCCATTTCCTCCTGCTCGTAAACAGCCTCGCCGGTGGCGCGGTCGAAGCCGGTCTGCACGTTGCAGAACACCGTTTCGCCCTTGGCGCGGGCAGCGGCTGCCCTTGCATTATAACCGTCGATATTGCGCACGCCGAGACGCGACATCTTGCGATAGCGGTCTTCCATTTCGCGCACGGCCCATTTCAACGCCATGACCGCCTTTTTCGGATCGGTAACAACCGGCGTCAACAGATGCGGAATGCCGTCATAAACCGACAGTTCAAGCATTTTCGGATCGACCATGATCAGGCGGCATTCTTCCGGCTTCAGACGGTAGAGCAGCGACAGGATCATGGTGTTGATGGCGACCGACTTGCCCGAACCGGTGGTGCCGGCGACCAGCAGATGCGGCATCTTCGCCAGCTCGGCGATGACGGGCTCGCCGCCGATGGTCTTGCCGAGGCAGAGCGCGAGCTTCTGGCGGGTTTCGGCATAATCGTTCGCTTCGATCAATTCACGCAGATAGACCGTTTCGCGCACCGGGTTCGGCAGTTCGATGCCGATGACATTGCGGCCGGGCACGACGGCGACACGGGCCGAGAGCGCCGACATGGAGCGGGCGATATCATCGGACAGACCGATGACGCGCGAGGATTTGACGCCGGGGGCGGGTTCGAACTCGTAAAGCGTCACGACCGGGCCGGGGCGGACATCGATGATTTCGCCCTTGATGCCGAAATCCTCCAGCACGCTTTCCAGAAGCCCGGCGCTCTGTTCCAGCGCTTCGGGCGTCATGGTCGTGGTCTGCTGGACGCGGGCTTCCTGCAGAAGATCGATGGAGGGATATTGATATTCCCCCTCGGCAAAGACCGGCGCTTCGCGGAACATCGGCTGCGAAGCCTGAATGGGTGCGCGTGGCGTGAAGCGCGGCTCTGCCGTTATTCTTTCCGCCGGCTGGGCCTGCTCGACAGGCGGCTGCGGCTCGATGACCACAGGGGCTTCCGCCACCGGCGGCTGCACGATTTCCTGTTCGATGACCGGAATAGTAGCGGGGACGACGGCCTGGCGCACGCCGATTTCCCGATAAAGCCGGATCGCCGAACCGCCCGGCACGGTGACGACAGGAGGTTCCGACGACAGCACGACGGTGGCGGCCGGCAACACGGAAACAGGCTGCGCCTGCACAGGGTTCGTCAGAGCGGGATTTACGGGTAGCGGCCCAAAATCGGCGCGCAGATAGGCGGGCACGGTCTCGCCGGCATCACCCGGCAGATCGAGCGTCATGACTTCCCAGAAAAGCTCGTCCGGCAGATGCGCGGCAAAGGCGGGAATGGACGCACCCGGCGCAGCGGCCTGGGCGGCAGCGACCGGCATCTCGGCGGGTTGCGGCTGAAAAGCGGAGAATATCCGCTGCTGCAACGGTGCGTCCGCCACCATGGGCGCGGTCGTGACGGCATGGGCCGGCGCCTGAGTGGCGGCAGCGGCTTCCTCCGCCTGCTTGCGGGCAAGCTCCAGCCGCAATTTATAGGTCAATGCCCTGGCACCCCGCGCATCCGGCGGCTGCGGCAGGAACGGCATGCGCGGTGGCGGCACACGCTGCTCCGCCGGCTTTACGACTGGCGCAGAAGAGGAAACCGCTTCCGGCTGCGCGGCCTGCTGCTGCATCACGGCCTCCGGCTCCGCCGTTTCAGACGGAACGACAGCAACCACGTCGTCCTCGGGAATATCGGGGGTCTCGACCGGCATCCGCCGCGCAAAAGCGCTTTCCGGCGTGCGGGTGAAACGGACATTCGGGCCAAGCACGAAAGCATTCTGCCAGCCGGGCATCTCCGCACGGCCTTCAATGGCGTCGGCTGCGCTGACGTCGGCATTCGGCCGGGGTGCGACACCAGCCTTCGTCACCATTGCCTGCTGCGCGGCAGACGGCTGGCCGCCGGCATGGCGAGCCTTCTCGCTCCCCTCCCCTGCGCTATTGGACGAATTCTGGAATCTGGATCGGGAGAAGCTCATGGCAGCGTGCACACTCATCATAAACGTACATATTTCGGTCTCCCTGAAATAAAAAATAAAGGTTAATTACCCCTTTCCAAACGGGCTGCCGCCGGCAGATTTTCGCATGACCGGAAGGTATGCAGAAGCACCGCCCACCGCCGCAGGCGATGATCAAATCATTGATTTTTATTTCTTAAATCGTCTTTTTTCGGAGACTTCCGGTTATCCGCCGCAACGGGGAAAAGCAGATTGCCGCCGGTAAAGCATATTGTTTCTGCAAATACGCCCGCAACGTAAAATCATTGCTGTAAAGGGCGCGAATTAACGTGGACACTGCCGAGGTTGCAGTCTTAAGATCGGCGTGCCGCGGGCCAAGCGGAAAGGCCCGCCTCGCCCTCATTTCCGGAGTGAAATTCATGTCGCCTGTCCAGCTTTCCCGCCGCTCGCTTCTCAAGACCTCGCTTGCTCTTGCCGCAACCACGGGACTGGCGGGAATTGCCGCAGCGCAGGAAAAATCCGGCGGGCGGCTGATCGTCGCGGCCGATTCGGAGCCGAAAAACCTCAACCCGGCCATCGTCGCCTCCAATGGCGTGTTTTATATCGCCAGCAAGATCGTCGAGCCGCTGGCGGAAGCCTCCTTTAATGGCAAGGACGGGCTGGAGCCGCGGCTTGCAACCGAATGGCAGGGATCGGATGATGGCTTGAGCGCCACCTTCAAGCTGCGCGAAGGCGTGACCTGGCATGACGGCAAGCCCTTCACCTCGGCGGATGTGGCCTTTTCGGCGCTTTCGGTGTGGAAACCGTTGCAGAACCTCGGCCGGCTGGTCTTCGCCAATCTTGAGAAGGTGGAAACGCCTGATGACCACACGGCCGTCTTCCGTTTTTCCAAGCCGACGCCGTTCCAGCTCATCCGCAATGCTTTGCCTGTCGTCACCAGCGTCGTGCCGAAACATCTCTATGAAGGCACCGATATCGCCACCAATCCGGCCAATACCAAACCGGTCGGCACCGGGCCTTTCATTTTTGCCGAATACAAACCCGGCGAATATTACCGCCTGACCCGCAACCCGAATTACTGGGGCAAAGACCAGCCGCAGCTCGAAGAAATCATCTATCGCGTCCTGCCCGACCGCGCAGGTGCAGCCTCGGCGCTGGAAGCCGAAGAAATCCAGCTGGCCGCCTTCTCCGCCGTGCCGCTGGCCGATCTTGCCCGCATCGCCAAAGAGCCGGGCATCAAGGTAATCGCTGACGGCTACGAGGCGCTGACCTATCAGCTGGTGGTGGAAATCAACCACCGCCGCAAGGAACTGGCCGACCTCAAGGTCAGGAAGGCCATTGCCCACGCCATCGACAAGAAATTCGTCATCGACAAGGTGTTCCTCGGTTATGCCACGGCATCGACAGGCCCCGTGCCGAAAAACGCGCCTGAATTTTATACCGGCGATGTGGAGACCTATGATTTCGACGTCGCCAAGGCCAATGCCCTCTTGGATGAGGCCGGTTATGCGCGCGGACCCGACGGAAAGCGTTTCGCGCTGAAGCTTCTGCCCGCGCCCTATTTCAACGAAACCAGACAATTCGGCTCCTATCTTCGCCAGGCGCTTCAGGAAATCGGCATTGATGCCGAGCTGGTCAATAATGATGCCGCAGCACACCAGAAGGCGGTCTATACCGACCATGCCTTCGATCTGGCCGTTGCTCCCCCGGTGTTCCGTGGCGATCCGGCAATCTCCACCACGATTCTCGTGCGCTCCGGCATTCCCGCCGGCGTCGGCTTCTCCAATCAGGGCGGGTATGAGAACAAGGCGCTCGACACGCTGATCGACAAGGCGGCGGAAACCGTGGATACGGCCGCGCGGACAGCACTTTACAAGGATTTCCAGAAACAGGTTACAGCCGATCTGCCGCTCATCAACGTCGCCGAATGGGGCTTCATCACGGTGGCGCGCGATACGGTCAAACATGTCGCCAGCAATCCGCGCTGGGCAGTTTCCAACTGGGCGGATACCGCGGTCGATAGTTGAGGCCGCGCCGTGAAACGTGCGACGTCTTTGCTGCGGCGAAGGGCGATCAGCGCCATTCCGGTGCTGCTGATCGTTCTCATCTTCACCTTCGCCCTGCTTGAAAATGCCTCCGGTGATGCGGTGGATGCCTATCTCGTTTCCATCGGCGGCGGCGATGCGGGGCTGCGGGATGCGCTGCGCGAGCAATATGGCCTCAACGGCTCGATGCTCGCCCGCTTCTGGCTTTATGCCAGTTCGGTGCTGCGGCTCGATCTCGGCTGGTCGCTTGCCTTTGACCGGCCGGTCCTGGGGTTGATCCTCGAGCGGCTGCCGAACACGCTGCTTTTGATGGGTAGCGCCACCGCACTCGCCTTCATCCTCGGCACCGCGCTCGGTATCGTCGCCGGCGCGCGCCCCGGCGGGGTGACCGACCGCGTGCTCTCCGCCTTGTCGCTCACGCTTTACGCCACGCCCGGTTTCTGGCTCGGCCTCGTTCTCGCCATCGTCTTTGCCGTGCAGCTTCGCTGGCTGCCCACGTCAGGCATAGAAACCATCGCATCGGGCAAACAGGGCTTTGCACGGGCGCTGGATATTGCCCGCCATCTCGTACTGCCGGTCGCCAGCCTTGGCCTCATCTATCTGGCACTGTTCCTGCGCGTCATGCGCACCGCCATGGCGGCGGTCTGGCCGCTGGATTTCGTGCTGTTTGCCACGTCAAAAGGGCTTTCCAGACGGCGCATCGTGCTGCGCCATGTTGCTCGCAACGCGGCCCTGCCGCTTATCACTGTGCTTGGCCTGCAGGCCGCAACCATGCTGGGTGGCAGCGTGGTGATTGAAAGCGTCTTTGCCATTCCGGGTTTCGGGCGGCTGGCGCAGGAGGCCGTCAGCGGCCGCGATACGCCGCTTCTGATGGGCATCATCCTCACCAGCGCCGTCTTCGTCATCTTCGTCAATCTCGCCGTCGACATTCTCTATTCCATTCTCGATCCGCGCATCGGCAGCGGGGAGAGTGCGGCATGAGTTTCGTTCTCCGGCTCCTGCGCAATTTCGAAGGTGTAACGGGCACCGTCATCCTGACGTTGCTGGCGGTAATTGCGCTCTCCGCACCCCTCCTGTTCCCCGGCGATCCGCTGGCGATCGTCGGCGAGCCGCTGATTGCGCCCTTTACAGATGCGGCCCTGCCGCTCGGCACCGACCGGCTGGGCCGCAATGTGCTGGCCGAACTTGCCCATGGCGCGCAGGCATCGCTGCTCGTCGGCATGGGTGCGGCCGCCGCAGCGCTTGTTTTCGGCACCGTCATCGGCACGATTGCCGGTTTTGCCGGTGGCCTTGTGGATGAGGCGCTGATGCGCGTCACCGATGCCTTCCAGATCGTGCCGAATTTCCTGCTGGCGCTTGCCTTTGTCAGCACCATCGGCCCCTCGATGCCGACAGTCATTCTGGCCATTGCGCTCGGCGCGTGGGCGGATCCGGCGCGGTTGATGCGGGCGCAGGTGCTGAGCATCCGCGAGCAGGACTATGTGCAATCCGCCCGCGCCATCGGCATGCATCCGCTGGAAATCGCCTTCCGGCAGATATTGCCCAATGCCCTGCCGCCGGTTCTGGCGCTCGCCGCCATCATCGTTGCCGCGGCCATCCTCACCGAGGCGGCGCTCTCCTTCCTCGGGCTTGGCGATCCCAATATCGTCACCTGGGGCTCGATGATCGCGGAAGGACGCAACGTGCTCCGCTCAGCGGCGTTCCTGTCCGTCATCCCCGGCATCGGCCTGCTGGTCACCGTGCTCGGTGTCTATCTTTTCGGAGAAGGCATCAACCGGGCGATGGCGACGAGGAGGCAGGCGCCATGAGCGGCAACGCCCTTTGCCGGATAGACGATTTCAGCGTCCGTTATGCCGCGGCCGATGCACCGGCGCTGCGCAAGGTTTCCCTGACGATACGGCAGGGGCAGCGGCTGGCGATCATCGGCGAAAGCGGCTCGGGCAAATCCACGCTCGGCAAGGCGATCGCCGGCCTTCTGCCGCAGGTGGCGCGGGTCTCGGGCGATATTTCCTGGAGCCGCGACAGCGGTCTTTTCACCGGCAGGCCGATGCCGGGGCACGATATCGGCACGATTTTTCAGGATACCGGCGCGACGCTGAACCCGGTCCTGACCATCGGCGAACAGGTGGCGGAGGGCGCGGTGCGGCATCTCGGCCTCTCATGGAAAGCGGCGCGCGATCTTGCCCGCGATCTTCTGGAAAAGGTGCGGCTGCCGCATCCCTCCCATCTGCTCACCGCCTATCCGCACCAGCTTTCCGGCGGGCAGAGGCAACGTGTGGCGATTGCCGCCGCCATTGCGGCGCGCCCTTCGATCCTGATTGCCGACGAGGCGACGAGCGCGCTCGACACGGTAACCCAGGCGGCCATCGCCACCCTTCTCGATGATCTCGTGCGCGAGGAAGAAAGAACGCTTGTCTTCATCACCCATGATATCGGCCTTGCCTCCAGCCTTGCCGACGACATCGCGGTTTTAAGCGCTGGTGAACTGGTGGAACACGGCCCGGCGCGGCGTGTGCTTTCCGCGCCCGCGCATACCTATACCCGGGCGCTGCTTGCCGATTACCTCGATCTTTCGACCCCGCCGCTCGCCAGCGAGGCCGTGCCATGAACGAAACTCTTCTGAGCGTGGACGGCCTTTCCAAGACCTACCGCACCGGCACAAGAACGGTGACGGCGCTCTCCGATATCTCGTTTTCGCTCAAGCGCGGCGAGACGCTGGGCCTTGCCGGCCCCTCCGGCTGCGGGAAATCGACACTGGCGCGCATCCTCATGCGGCTGATACCCGCCGACGAAGGGACTGTCCGTTTCGAAAACCGCAACTGGCTCTCGCTTGGCGGCAGTGCATTGCGCACCGCCCGGCAGCAGATGCAGATGGTGTTTCAGGATACGCATGGCGCCTTCAACCCACGCGCCACCGTCGAGGACGCCATAGGCGAGCCGCTGCGCATTCACCGCATCGTTCAGAGACGCGAGCGCCCGGCGGAGATACGCCGCCTTCTCGAGCGTGTCGGCCTGCCCGGTGCCTATGCCGGTCGCTCCGTCTTCGAACTTTCGGGCGGGCAGAGGCAGCGTGTGGCGATTGCCCGCGCCATTGCGCTCAAACCGTCGCTTCTCATCATGGACGAAGCGGTGTCGGCGCTCGATGTTTCGGTTCGCCGGCAGATTCTCGAACTGCTGGTGGAAATACAGCGGGAAACGGCGATTTCCTGTATTTTCGTTTCCCACGATCTCGCCGTCATCCGCGCTGTCTGCCACCGTGTCGCGATCATGGAGACGGGTCGGATCGTTGAAATCGGCGGGACCGGAGCGATCATTTCCGCGCCGCAATCCTCGACCGCCAGAAGCCTGATCGATGCCGCGCCGCGGCTCATCACCACCATGCAAGGATAAGACATGCCCGCCCCGGATTATGCATTGCTCCTCGACCCGCCCGCTTTCCCCGCCGAGCGTTACGCCGTGCTGGCCGACCGGCTGGCGGCCCTGATGGGCACAAAAAACGACGTGCTGCTGATACAGGCGGAAGCCGTGCTGGCGCTGGAGGCGGCGGCGACTAGCCTCGCGCGGCCGGGGCTGAGGGCGCTCAACATCGTCACCAGCCCCTATGGCGCATGGTTCGGCGGCTGGCTGGAACGGGGCGGCGCGACGGTGCGCAACCTGACGGCCAGCCCGGCAAAGCCGGTGACGCTCGCCGAGGTGGAACGGGCGCTGGATGACGGGCCGGGTTTCGATCTTCTCGCCATCGTGCATGCGGAATCGGCAAGCGGCATTCTCAACCCCCTGCCCGCCATTGCCGCGCTGGCGCAAGAAAGAGGCGTCGTCACGCTGGTGGATGCCGTCGCCTCGATTGGCGGCCATGCCTTCGAGGTCGACAGGCTGGGCGTCGATATCGCCGTCATCGGGCCGCAGAAGGCGCTGGCCGGCCCGGCCGGCATATCGGCCATTTCGGTCAGCCCAAAAGCATGGCGGCTGCTTTCGCACGACAAAGCGCCCACCAACTCCATGCTCTCGCTTCTCGACCAGAAACAGCTCTGGCTGGATGCCGGCCGTGGCGCGTTGCCCGGAACGCCGGCGCCGCTGGAATTTTACGCGCTGGAGGCCGCGCTCGACAGGATCGAGGCGGAGGGTCTGCCAGCCGCCAATGCGCGCCACGAGCGGGCAGCGGCGGCCACCCGTCACGGCATCAGGGCACTCGGCATCGCCAACTGGGTGGAGGAAGCGCATTCCTCAGCCCTCGTTTCCACGGCGATCCTGCCGGATACCGTCGAAGCCGGAGCGTTTCTCGCCGCTATATCCAGAGAGCATGGCGCGGATATTTCCGCCGGCGTCGGCCCCGGCGCGGAACGGCTGATAAGGCTCAACCATACCGGTCGGCGCGCGCATCCGCAGGCGGTGAAAGCCAATATCGCAGCCGTCTCAGGTGCCCTGAAAAACCTCGGCCATGCCACCGATACCGATTCCGCGCTGGAAGCGGCCGAAAAGAGCTATTCCGAGGCCGCTTCGAAAGAGGTTTGAGGGCACCGACAAACATTCATTGCGTGAAATCCGGCACCGGTGAAACGCCAATCACGACATTGTTGTTAAAAATAGTAGACAAATTCCGTGGCCAATCTTGACGAAATCATGGCAACGCGCGAAACTTAACACACCGTTAACTCGCGTGAAGAAGGGAACTGGCCATGGTAGCAGGGTTCAACATGCTCTCCTTTGACCTCTTTGGCATCGGCCGAAGAATGCCCGTCGTCAATGAGCGGGTGGAGACCGAATTTCAGGACAAGACACCGCGCAGACCGGACGACGAACCGCATGATGACGACCGTGACCAGGAATATGAACTGTTCTTCTGGTCGCTTTATCCGGTGATCTAAATCACCCGCAACGGCTCGCCGGCATGAACCTTGCCAAGGACTGCAGGTTCATTCAATGATTGCCGTATGCCGTCTGGAAATGAAAAGAACTCTGCAAACAGAGACTTGTTGCTCCTGCGCCGCCTGCTGCGCGCCAGGGATCATATGGACGCGGCACCGCACGAGGCATGGCCCGTTTCACGCCTTGCAAAAGTCAGCGGTGCCTCGCAGGCGCATTTTGCAAGATCGTTTCGCGATGCCTTCGGCATACCCCCTCACCGCTATCTGCTGACCCGCCGGGTGGAGCGCGCCGTGGCGCTTTTGCGCGACACCGACCTTCCAGTCATCGATATCGCCCTGCAGACCGGCTGGAACAGCATCGGCACATTTGGCCGCGTCTTCCGCGATGTAACCGGGGAGAACCCTAGCGAAGTGCGGCGACAGATGCGGCTTTCGCCCGCCGATCTCGAGCAGGTTCCCCATTGCTTCGTCAGCGCCGCCCATCGCCCCCATCTCACAATCGCAGTTTCGGAGAAGCGCCGACAGGCGAAAGGCGGTAGGCACGGTGAGTGAAAGGGAGATAGCTCATGAAAAATGGTGTTCAAGTCGTCGGGCTTTACGTTCATGACCAGGACGAGGCGCTGCAATTTTATGTCGAAAAACTTGGGTTTCGTGTGCATACGGACGCACGCAACGGCGATTATCGCTGGTTGACCGTGCAGCATCCGGACCAGCCGGATTTCCAGCTCGGCCTGTTTCGGCCGCAGGCCCCGACCGTTGACGAGGCGACGGCGCAGGATCTGAACGAAGCCGTGGCCAAGGGCGCCATGCCGCCTTTGGTTCTCGTGGTCGAGGATTGCCAGAAGGCCTTTGACGCCATGCACAAGCGCGGCGTCGAATTCACCCAGGAACCGATCACGCGTTACGGCTCGGTGGATGCGAGTTTCCGCGACCCTTCCGGCAATGGCTGGAAGCTCGTTCAGGCCCGTTGAGGCAACCGTGTGTCACATTCCATCATGGATGCTTTTTCTCGGGGGCGACTTTGATCTTGCAAAAATGGATAAGGCAGAGCCATCGGTGGCTGGGCATTCTGCTGACCGTCACCATTCTGGCGAACTTCGCTTCGATGGCTTTCGGCCCGACACCACCGGTGATCGTTTATGCCCCGCTTCTTCCGCTGACCTTGCTTGTCGTCAGCGGGCTGTACATGTTCTTCCTGCCCTATCTGGGAAAGCCGCTCTCCCCCTCGAAGGAGTAGGCAGGCGGGCAACGAGGCGCTGTATGCCTTACACATCAGGAACATTGCGGCGGTTTTGAAGACCGGCGCTTCATCTAATGCCTGAAAATATTTCAGCCCCGGGACGACGCCCCGGGGCTGATTTTTAGCTGATTTTTAAAAGCGGCCGGCAGAAACGGCCTTGCCTTTAGTGGTTGTCGCGCGGCAGGCCCTTGGTCTGGGCGATGCGCTGGTACTTGACCGCCGGCTCCAGAACCGCGCCGGTTTCCATCTGGCTGACGATACCGCGCTGGATTTCCTGCCAAGGCGTCTGGTGGTCCGGGAACTTGTAACCGCCTTCGGCTGACAGCGCCTCGTAACGCTTGGCCAGTTCCTCGCCTGATATCAGGATATCCGCCTTGCCGCGACCCACATCGATGCGGACGCGGTCGCCCGTCTGCAGGATGGCAAGACCGCCGCCGGCCGCCGCTTCCGGGGAAGCGTTGAGGATGGACGGGCTGCCCGACGTGCCGGACTGGCGGCCATCGCCGATGCAGGGCAGCGAATTCACACCTTCCTTCAGAAGATAATCCGGCGCGCGCATGTTCACCACTTCCGCCGCACCCGGATAACCGATCGGACCGGCGCCACGCATGAACAGGATGGTGTTGGCGTCGATCTTCAGCGACGGATCGTCGATGCGGTGATGGTAGTCCTCCGGACCATCGAACACCACGGCGCGGCCTTCGAAGGCTTCCGGGTCGTTCGGGTTGGAGAGATAACGGTTGCGGAATTCTTCCGAGATCACGCTCGTCTTCATGATGGCGGAGGAGAACAGGTTGCCGCGCAGCACGCGGAAGCCGGCGCGTTCCTTGAGCGGCTGCTCATAGGGGCGGATGACCTTCTCGTCCTCGATGATCGCGCCACGGCAATTGTCGCCGATGGTCTTGCCGTTGACGGTCATGGCGTCTTCCATGATCAGTCCCTGGGTCATCAACTGGTTGACGACTGCGGGCACGCCGCCGGCATGATAATAATCCTCGCCGAGATATTCACCTGCCGGCTGCAGGTTGACGAGCAGCGGCACGTCTTCGCCATAGGTCTGCCAGTCATCCACGGTCAGCTCGACACCGACATGGCGGGCGAGACCGTTCAGGTGGATCGGCGCGTTGGTGGAGCCGCCGATGGCCGAATTGACGCGGATGGCGTTGATGAAGGCATCCTTGGTCATGATGTCTGATGGCTTCAGGTCTTCCTTGACCATTTCAACGATGCGCAGGCCGGTGAGGTAGGAAACTTCCTGACGGTCACGGTAAGGGGCCGGGATGGCGGCGGAGCCGGGAAGCTGCATGCCGAGCGCTTCGGCCAGCGAGTTCATGGTCGTTGCCGTGCCCATGGTGTTGCAATAGCCGGTGGACGGCGCCGACGAGGCGACGAGCTTGACGAAGCCCTGATAGTCGATCTCGCCCTTGGCCAGCAATTCGCGCGCCTTCCAGACGATGGTCCCGGAGCCGGTGCGTTCACCACGGAACCAGCCGTTCAGCATGGGGCCGACGGAAAGGGCGATGGCCGGAATGTTGACGGTGGCCGCCGCCATAAGACAGGCAGGCGTGGTCTTGTCGCAACCGATGGTCAGCACGACGCCATCGAGCGGATAGCCATAAAGCACTTCCACGAGGCCGAGGTAAGCCAGGTTGCGGTCGAGGCCGGCCGTCGGGCGCTTGCCGGTTTCCTGGATCGGATGGACCGGGAATTCGATCGCGATGCCGCCGGCTTCGCGGATGCCTTCACGCAGGCGGTTTGCCAGTTCCAGATGGTGACGGTTGCAGGGCGAAAGATCCGAACCGGTCTGGGCAATGCCGATGATCGGGCGGTCGGACTGAAGCTCGGCCTGGCTCAGACCGAAGTTCATGTAACGCTCGAGATAAAGTGCCGTCATATCCGCATTGGCGGGGTTGTCGAACCACGCGCGCGAGCGAAGTTTGCCTTGGGTTGCAGGCAGATTGTCGGATTTGGTCATGATGCAGGTCTCCAGCCGGAAGTGGCCAACGGTAAAATATTACGAAATGCGACAAGCTTATGTTGTGCGCAAGGAAAATGGAATCAGCTTTCGGAGATCACGCATAACCGACAGAGCCGGTCCAGACGAGTGGATCGGGGCCCTTCTTCGGCTTTAGCCGAATATTTTTCGGCATTTACGACGACAGCGGCATTGCGCAACGGTCTCTCCCTCCCTGCCTCTCCGGATGGCGGCTGGCCTTTTGGCGCCGCGCCCCGTCTCAAGCCAATCTATTTATTTGTATTACTATTAGATGTCATCTCCGCCTGTCAAGCCGGATTGAGGCCCGTTTCCGGTGTGTTTTCAGAGAGAGAAAAGACGGAAGAGATATATACAAGTCATTGATTCATTGGATTTTAAGGTAAAATCCCGATCAAACTGACATCGGGCAAATTGCGGGACTGATAAAAAACCGCTTTTCAAGAGTATTACTATATGCTCATAGTGTCGGCGTCACGCTGACATCATCTCTGGGAGGATAAGATGAGAAAAGCTCTTGCGGCATTCACTGTCGCCGTTTCCGCATGCCTTGCATCCAGTGTTTCCGCACAATCGCTTACCGTCGGCTTCTCGCAGATCGGCTCGGAATCCGGATGGCGCGCGGCTGAAACCACCGTCACCAAACAGCAGGCCGAAAAGCGCGGCGTCACGCTGAAATTCGCCGACGCACAGCAGAAGCAGGAAAACCAGATCAAGGCGGTGCGCGGCTTCATCGCGCAGGGTGTCGACGCGATCCTGATCGCGCCTGTTGTCGCCACCGGCTGGGACGCCGTGCTGAAGGAAGCCAAGGAAGAAAAAATCCCCGTCATCCTGCTCGACCGCCAGATCGAGGCACCGGATGATCTTTACCTGACCGCCGTGACCTCCGATCAGGTGCACGAGGGCAAGGTGGCCGGCGACTGGCTGGTCAAGGATGTCGGCTCCAAGGATTGCAAGGTGGTGGAATTGCAGGGCACGACCGGCTCCTCGCCCGCCATCAACCGCAAGAAGGGCTTTGAAGAGGCCATCGCTTCCCACGCCAATATCAAGATCGTACGCTCGCAGACGGGTGACTTCACCCGCACCAAGGGCAAGGAAGTGATGGAAAGCTTCATCAAGGCCGAAGGCGGCGGCAAGGATATCTGTGCCGTCTACGCCCATAATGACGACATGGCCGTCGGCGCCATTCAGGCGATCAAGGAAGCCGGCCTGAAGCCCGGAACCGACATCAAGATCGTCTCCATCGACGCCGTGCCCGACATCTTCAAGGCTATGGCGGATGGCGAGGCCAATGCGACGGTGGAACTGACACCCGACATGGCAGGCCCGGCCTTCGACGCGCTCGAAGCCTATCTGAAGGACAAAAAGGAACCGCCGAAGTGGATCCAGACGGAATCCAAGCTTTATACGGCATCCGATGATCCGATGAAGGTCTACGAGGCGAAGAAGGGCCTGGGGTACTAAGCCCTGTTTCGTGAGGGACGGCGCATGGTTTGCGCCGTTTCTTTCTGCTGAGGAGAGCGAAACCTCTCCGATTCAGTCTGCAGAATGATCGCGTATGGAGCGAGCGCGTGCCGCCTGCTTCTTCTCCCCGAGGGGGAGGTGTCCGCGGCAGCGGGATGAGGGGGCAAGGTCAGCGATTAAACCGCGAGCTAGCCCCCTCATCCGACCCTTTCCGGCGGGGAGAAGAAAACCGCCGCTCCCGACGCGATCACTTCACCGAGACCCATTTCGATACGGAACTGCTCAATGTCCGAAACGGCACCACTTCTGGAAGCACGCGCCATCGGCAAATCCTTTCTCGGGATCACGGCGCTTGATGGCGTCGATTTTTCGCTCGGGCGCGGTGAAATCCACGCATTGCTCGGCGAAAACGGCGCGGGCAAATCGACGCTGATCAAGATCTTGACCGGCGTTTATCACCGCGACAGCGGTTCGATCTTTCTGGAAGGTAGCGAGATTTCGCCCACCAATGTCGGCGAGGCGCAGGCGCTGGGCATCGGCACGGTCTATCAGGAGGTGAACCTTCTCGAAAACCTGACGGTTGCCGAAAACCTGTTTCTCGGCCGCCAGCCGCGCCGCTTCGGGCTGATCGACCGCAGCACGATGCAGAAGAATTCGCAGGCGCTGCTTGGCCAATATGGGCTGTCCATCGACGTCAACGCGCTTCTCTCCAGCTATTCCGTCGCCATCCGCCAGATCATCGCCATTGCCCGCGCAGTCGATCTTTCCGGCAAGGTGCTGGTGCTGGACGAACCGACCGCCAGCCTTGATGCCCACGAGGTCGAGATGCTGTTCGGCGTCTTGAGAAACCTGCGCGCACGCGGCATCGGCATCGTCATCATCACCCACTTCCTCAATCAGGTCTATGACATAGCCGACAGGGTGACGGTGCTGCGCAACGGTCGCCTCGTCGGCACCCGCGATATCGGCAGCCTGCCCCGTTCCGAACTGATCTCGATGATGCTCGGTCGCGAGCTTCAGCACATCACCCATGAACATCAGGCGACCGAAGATACGGTTGCCGAGGGCGAGCCGCCGATCCGTTTCGAAGGTTATGGCAAACGCGGCAGCATCGCCCCCTTCGATCTCGGCATCCGCCCCGGCGAAATCGTCGGTGTCGCCGGGCTGCTGGGTTCGGGCCGGACGGAAACAGCCTTCCTGCTGTTCGGCATCGACCGGCCGGATACCGGAAAGGCTGTCATCGACGGCCAGACGGTGGCGATTTCTTCGCCGGAAGCCGCCATCACCGCCGGTTTCGGTTTCTGTCCGGAAGAGCGCAAGACCGATGGCATCATCGGCGACTTTTCCGTCACCGACAATATCGCGCTGGCGCTTCAGGCACGGCAGGGTTGGGCCCGGCCACTGTCGCGCCGGCAGAAAGCGGAACTGGCCGAAAGCTTCATCAAGTCGCTGGATATCCGCCCGGCCGACCCCAATCGGCCGATCAAATTCCTGTCCGGCGGCAACCAGCAGAAGGCCATTCTGGCGCGCTGGCTCGCCACCCACCCCCGGCTGCTGATCCTCGACGAACCGACACGCGGCATCGATATCGGCGCGCATGCGGAAATCCTGAAAATGATCGAAAAACTCTGCAGCGAAGGCATGTCGCTCGTCGTCATCTCCTCCGAACTGGAAGAACTCACCGCCGTCGCACACCGCGTCGTGGTGCTTTCCGACCGCCGTCATGTCAGCGAGTTGAAGGGCGGTGACGTGACCGCCGACAACATCATGCGGGCGATTGCCGACGCGGCAAAAACGGAGGCGGCATGATGGCAGCAGTGACACGACGCCTGAAAAGGCTTGCTCCGCAGCTTGCCGCGCTCTTCATCATTCTGGCAGCGATAACAATCCTTTCGCCGGGTTTCCTGCATGTCTCGTTCCAGAACGGCAGGCTCTATGGCAGTCTGGTGGATATTCTCGTGCGGGCCGCACCGGTCGCGCTTTTGACCATCGGCATGACGCTGGTCATCGCCACCAAGGGCATCGATCTGTCCATCGGCGCCGTCATCGCCATCTGCGGCGCGGTCGCGGCCACGCTCATCAGTAATGGCCATTCCATTCCCTCGGTCATCGTCATCTCGCTTGCGGTGGGCATTGCCTGCGGGTTGTGGAACGGCGTGCTGGTGGCCCTTCTCGACATACAACCGATCATCGCCACGCTGATCCTGATGGTGGCGGGGCGCGGCATCGCCCAGCTTATTACCGAAGGCGTCATTCTCACCTTCAACAATGACAGCTTTTCCGCCATCGGTTCCGGCTCGTTCGCAGGCATTCCGCTGCCCGTCATCATCTGGGTGGCGGCGGCGCTCACGATCGGCCTTCTGGTGCGCAAGAGCGCGCTCGGTTTCCTGATCGAAGCGACCGGCATCAATCGCCGCGCCGCAGCACTGGCCGGGGTGCGGGCCCGCTTCCTGCTGTTCTTCGTTTATGCGGTTTCCGGCCTCTGCGCGGCCATCGCCGGCATGATCGTCACCGCCGATATTCGCGGCGCGGATGCTAACAATGCCGGGCTGTGGCTGGAGCTGGACGCGATCCTTGCGGTGGTCATCGGCGGCACCTCGCTGAATGGCGGGCGCTTCTCCATCACCGCCTCGCTGATCGGCGCGCTGATCATCCAGACCATCAATACCGGCATTCTCGTCTCGGGCTTCCCGCCGGAATTCAACCTCATCATCAAGGCCGGCATCATCATGGTGGTGCTGACGCTGCAATCGCCGGCGATCATGGCCGTCCTCGGTTTCGTGAGAGCGCCGAAGCCGCACGTCAAACCGGCGGCCACCAATGGCATGACCAAGGAAGGAACCGCGCGATGATCCACAGCCGCAACCTGCCCTTCCTCACCACGCTGACGATCTTCGTGATCGCCTATCTTCTCTGCGTGCTGCAATATCCGGCGATCCTGTCGACACGGGTGATCGGCAACCTTCTGACCGACAATGCCTTCCTCGGCATCGCGGCCGTCGGCATGACCTTCGTCATCCTGTCGGGCGGCATCGATCTTTCCATCGGTTCGGTCATCGCCTTTACCAGCGTCTTCGTCGCCGTCATGGTCGGCACCTATAATATCCATCCGCTGCTGGCCTTCGCCATCGTGCTGGTGGTCTCGACGCTGTTCGGCTGCCTGATGGGGACGATGATCCGTTTCCTGTCCATCCCGCCCTTCGTCGTGACGCTGGCCGGCATGTTTTTGGCGCGCGGGGCTGCCTATTTGATCTCGACGCAGTCAGTGCCGATCTCGCATCCGTTCATCGATGCGATACAGGGCTTTTATTACCGCTTCCCCGGCGGCGGCAGGCTGACGGCGCTCGCCATGCTGATGCTTCTCGTCTTTGCCGCCGGCATGCTGATCGCCAGCCGCACCCGCTTCGGCGCCAATATCTATGCGCTCGGCGGCAACCCGCAATCCGCCGAGTTGATGGGCGTGCCGATCGGCGCCACGACCATCGGCATCTATGCGCTGTCCGGCTTTCTCTCCGGCCTCGCCGGCATCGTCTATACGCTCTACACCTCGTCGGGCTATTCACTGGCGACGGTGGGCGTTGAACTCGACGCCATCGCCGCGGTCGTGATCGGCGGCACGCTTCTCACCGGCGGCACGGGGCTGGTGGCGGGCACCTTCATCGGCCTTCTCATCCAGGGGTTGATCCAGACCTACATCGTTTTTGACGGGACGCTGTCCTCCTGGTGGACGAAAATCGTCATTGGTGTGCTGCTTTTCGTCTTCATCGTGTTGCAGCGCGCAATCATCTGGTATTCAAACAGGAGACTGGCCGGGCCACACCCGGCATAACCACCAAGGGAGGCTTGCTTGGGGCTGCTCGAAACGACGATAAGCGGGCGAAAACGCCGGAACAGCCACGCCCATGTGGTCTCCGAACTCGGCAGCGCCATCGTCTCGGGCAGAATTGCCGAAGGCTCCCTGCTGCCCAATGATGCCGAACTCTCCATGCGCTTCGGCGTCTCGCGCACCGTGCTGCGCGAAACCATGAAGACGCTGGCGGCAAAGCGGCTGGTGGAGCCGAAAGCAAAGGTCGGCACCCGTGTCCTTGATCGTTCCAGCTGGAACTTCTTCGATCCCGACGTGCTCGGTTGGCGCTGCGAAGCCGGCATAGACGAGGAATTCGTCACGCATCTGGCAGAAATCCGGCTGGCGCTGGAGCCGGCGGCAGCAGCAGCGGCGGCCCTGCAGGCCTCCAATGACGATATTGTTTCGCTTTACGTCATCGCTGCAAAGTTCGACAATCCAAAACATACGCCGGAGAGCATCGCCAAGGTCGATCTCGAATTCCACCTTGCCGTGGCGCATATGTCCGGCAATCCCTTCATGCGCTCGGCAAGCGGGCTGATCGAAGCGGCACTCGCCATCTCCTTCCAGCTTTCGTCGCCGGCCGCCTCACCCGGCACCATCGCCGAAATTGCGTCGAACCATCTGCGCATCGTCCACGCCATTGCCGCACGTGATGCGGATGCCGCCGTCAAAGCCATGCGCCACGTGATCGAGGTGGGCAAGGACCGGACGCAGAAGGCGATCAAGACGCCCTGAAGAAACTGCCTCTCCCCTGTCTTCTGAAACGAAGAACGGGCCGCAACGCCCTGAAGACAATCAGAGAAAATTCAGCGTCACCAGCGCCAGCAAGACGTAGCGCCCGACCTTGGCGATGGTGACCAGCAGCAAAAAGACCGGCAGCGGCTCTTTCATGATGCCGGCCGCAACCGTCAGCGGATCGCCGATCAGCGGCGCCCAGCTTAACAGCAGCGACCACCGGCCATAACGCCGATACCAGTTCTGGGAACGTTGCAGCGCAGCCTCGCCAACGGGAAACCAGCGCTTATGCCGGAAGCCTTCAATGCCACGACCAAGCAGCCAGTTGACGAAGGAGCCGGCGACATTACCGGCACTGGCGACGGCCACCAGCAGCCAGACAGGCTGTGACTTCAGGAGGATGAGACCGGCCAGCGCCGCCTCCGACTGCATGGGCAGAATGGTCGCCGCCACAAAGGCCGTCAGAAACAAACCCGCATATACCGCCAGATCGGCCATTTTCTGCCCTTCATCACCAGCGAATCCCGCCGCGGCCCCTGAAGTGCCGGATGATGGCGCACACCGTCAAGCTCGCCCTGACATCACCGATCCAATATCAGGCCGAATTCTCCGCAATTGCGCGCACAATGTCGTCATGATCCACCTCCACCAGCCCCTTGTGGATGGACAATTGCCTGATATCGCCGGATGCCGACAGGATGACGATCACCGTTTCGCGCGGCGGGCAGTCCGGCAGGGCGCAGGAAAGCTCGCTGACGGTGACGATGTCATCGGCATGCAGATTTAACAGGTTGCGCGCCCATTGTTTCAGAATCCGGGCCTGCGAGACGATCGCGGAACCGCTGCGCGCAAGGGGATTGTTCATGAAGCACCCTTTCGCCTCGCCTGCGAGGCCAATGTATCGAAAAGATCGCGGATTGGCTGTTGCGGCATATCCATGCCGATCAGCACGAGACGGGTTGCACGGTTGCCATCCGGCCAGCTTTCGAGCCTTGCCAGCGGGTAAAGCCGGTGCTGCACGGCATGGGCAACCACCGGCCGATCCGGGTCGTCCGTCGCCTGGAAAATACCTTTCAGCCGTAGCAGGCCGGAATGCACGTTGCTGGTGACGAGTTCGAGAAAGGTAACGATCATCTGTGGCTCAAGAGCGCCGTCGAAAGTGAGGTCAAAGGCCTCGACGCCAGCACCATGGCGGTTGACGTCATGGTCATGGCCGGCATGCAGACTCAGCCTGTCGGCCGCCAGCCATCCCGGCACGTCCTCCGGCTTGCCACGCAGCGAATAATTCTTCGCTGCAAAAAGCGACATGAGATCGAAGCCGGCCGCATTGCGATCGTGCAGCAGGGCGGCGGGATTGAGGTCGGCAAGGCCTTCGCGGTCCATCGCTGTCGTATTGGCAAGGTCGGTTTTCGTCAGGACGATATGGTCGGCAAAGGCAAGCTGTTTCCAGCCTTCGATGAAACTGTCGAGCATCGCCCGGCCGGAGGTGACGTCGAAGACAGTGACCACGCCCGAAAGATGAAAGTGCCGGGCGACGATATGGTCACGCAGGCCAAGCGCCGGTGTGCCACCGGCAATCAGGCTGTTGATGATCGGCGCGGGATCGGCAAGTCCCGTGGTTTCGATGACGACACGCGATATTTCCGGCATCATCCCTTCGAGAAAAGCCTGATGCAGTTCGTAAAGCGAAGTGCGGATATCGCTGGTGGCGGTGCAGCAGATGCAGCCCGTGGTGGTCCTGAAATAGCGCTCAGACCCCGTGTGCACCAGACCGTGATCGATGGGCACCGACCCGAACTCATTGACGATGACGGCTGCGTCGCGCATGGCCGGCTCGGTCAGAAGCTCGTTTAGCAGGGTGGTCTTGCCTGCACCGAGAAAACCGGTAAGCAGGGTAACCGGCACCGTTTGCACGGGTGACGCCACAGGCGGATCGCCGCTTTGCTCCCCCGCCTTTTTCCGCTTCATTCCAAACACGGCCTTACCTTCCCGCAGCAAAATTTCAAAAGGACTTACTATGTTATGTAATAACATATCAATATCACTCACAACAAATTGCGCGTGCGTCTGGCCGCCCCGCCTCAGCTGCCTTTCATGCCCGGTGTCCGCGAGCACACGAAAAAACCAAGGCACCTTCGAAATGGAATAATAAAACCGTTTCCTTCACTTTCGTTTTAATCGTTCCACGTTCTCTTGCATTTTCGTTAGAGTTCGCTTTTAATCAGATCGCTAATACGGAAAAGATCGCCCGCAGCCGTATCGAGGAGGAACGACTGCAATAAGGAGCTGTATCTTTTACTGTTTTCATAACGGGAGGAATCGCCTTGAAAAAACTCAGCTACCGCCTTGCTGCGGCATCCGCGCTTTCGTTTTTTGTCACATCGAATGCTTTCGCTGCGACGGAGATCCAGTGGTGGCACGCCATGACCGGCGCCAATAACGAAGTCGTGGACGCGCTTGCCAAAGAGTTCAACGACAGCCAGAAGGAATACAAGATCACGCCCGTCTTCAAGGGCACCTATCCCGAAACGCTGAATGCCGGCATCGCCGCCTTCCGCGCCAAGCAGCCGCCGGCCATCATTCAGGTCTTCGATGCCGGTTCGGGTGTGATGATGGGTGCCGCGGGCGCCATCAAGCCGGTGGCGGATGTGCTGAAGGAAGGTGGCTATACCTTCAACAAGGACGAATATCTGGCCGGCATCGTGGCCTATTATTCCAAGCCTGACGGCACCATGCTGTCCTTCCCCTATAATTCGTCCTCGCCGATCCTTTATTACAACAAGGATGTCTTCCAGAAGGCCGGCCTCGACGCCGCCAACCCGCCGAAGACATGGCCGGAAGTCTTCGAAGCCGCAAAGAAGATCAAGACCAGCGGTGCCGCGCAATGCGGTTTCACCTCCACCTGGCTCACCTGGATCCAGACCGAGAACTTCGCCGCCTGGAACAATGTCTCCTATGGCAGCAATGAAAACGGCCTTGGCGGCACCGATGTGAAGCTCGCGGTCAATGCGCCGCTCTTCGTCGAACATTTCCAGGCGATTGCGGATCTCGCCAAGGACGGCACCTTCCGCTACGGCGGGCGCACCTCGGAAGCCAAGCAGCTGTTCATGTCCGGCGAATGCGGCATCCTGACCGAATCCTCCGGCGGTCTTGGCGACATCATCAAGACCGGCATGAATTACGGCATCGGCCAGCTTCCCTATTATGAAGGCCACGGCCCGCAGAACACAATTCCGGGCGGCGCCAGCCTCTGGGTGTTCGGCGGCAAGAGCGAAGCCGAATATAAGGGTGTGGCGGAGTTCTTCCATTTCCTTTCCCAGACCAAGATCCAGGCACGCCTGCATCAGGTCTCCGGCTACATGCCGGTGACGATCGCGGCCTATGAGGAAACCAAGAAGTCCGGTTTCTACGACAAGAACCCCGGCCGCGAGACCCCGCTTTTGCAGATGATGGGCAAGCCGCCGACAGAAAACTCCAAGGGCGTTCGTCTCGTGAACCTGCCGCAGGTACGTGACATCATGAACGAGGAGTTCGAAGCGATGCTGGCCGGCAAGCAGGACGCCAAATCCGCCCTCGACAAGATCGTGGAACGCGGTGATGCGGCCATCAAGCAGGCCGCCGGCAACTAAACGATCCCTGTCTCCGCCCGCATCCCTCACCCGGTGCGGGCGGCGTTTTCATGTCATCAGGAGATCGCCGTGCAAAGCGTCGTATTCCCCAACAAGATCCTGCCCTATCTGCTGGTCGCGCCACAGATCATCCTGACGGTGATCTTTTTCTTCTGGCCCGCAAGCCAGGCGCTCTACCAGTCGACCATGCGCGAGGACGCCTTCGGGCTGAACAGCAATTTCGTCGGGCTGGCCAATTTTTCCGCCGTGCTGTCGGATGACAGCTACCTCAACTCCCTGCAGGTCACCGTCATCTTCAGCGTGCTGACCGCGCTCGTTTCCATGGGGCTGGCGCTGCTGCTGGCGACGGCGGCGGACCGGGTGGTGCGCGGCAAAGGCTTCTACCGCACCATGATGATCATGCCCTATGCCGTGGCGCCTGCTGTCGCCGGCATGTTGTGGCTGTTCATGTTCAACCCGGCCATGGGCACCTTCTCCTACATCCTGCGCCGCAACGGCATCATGTGGGACCCGCTGCTCAATGGCAATCAGGCCATGCTGCTCGTTGTCGCCGCCGCCGCATGGAAGCAGATCAGTTACAATTTCCTGTTTTTTGTCGCGGGTTTGCAGGCAATTCCGAAATCGCTGCTGGAAGCGGCTTCCATTGACGGCGCACGCGGTTCGCGGCGCTTCTGGACCATCGTTTTCCCGCTGCTCGCGCCGACCACCTTCTTCCTTCTGGTCGTCAACACGGTCTACGCCTTTTTCGACACCTTCGGCATCATCCATGCCGTCACCGGCGGCGGCCCCGCCAAGGCGACCGAAACATTGGTCTACAAGGTCTATAATGATGGCTTCGTGAACCTCAATCTCGGCTCTTCCGCCGCGCAATCCGTGATCCTGATGGTGATCGTCATCGCGCTCACCGCCTTCCAGTTCCGCTTCGTCGAGAAGCGCGTGCATTACGGCTGAGGATCGCCCATGATTGAAAACCGCCCTGTCGCGCGCGTGATCGCCCATCTGATGCTGGTTCTCGGCATCATCATCGTGGCCTTCCCGATCTATTACACCTTCGTCGCCTCCTCCATGACGTCGACGGATATCATCCGCCCGCCCATGTCGCTTCTGCCCGGCGACCATCTGAGCGCCAATTACACCGAGGCCATGGTCGGCGGTGTCGAAAGAGTGGTCGGCGTCAGCCTCGAGCGGCTGCTGTTCAACAGCTTCGTCGTGGCGCTCGCCATCGCCATCGGCAAGATCGTCATCTCGTTCCTGTCGGCCTTCGCCATCGTCTTCTTCCGCTTTCCCTTCCGCATGGGTTTTTTCTGGATGATCTTCATCACGCTCATGCTGCCGGTGGAAGTGCGCATTCTGCCCACCTACAAGGTCATCGTTGACCTCGGGCTGATCGACACCTATGCGGGGCTGACACTGCCGTTGATGGCATCTGCGACGGCGACGTTCCTGTTCCGGCAGTTCTTCCTGACCATTCCCGGTGAGCTGGTCGAGGCGGCGCGTATCGACAATGCCGGCCCCTTCCGCTTCATGCGCGATATCCTGCTGCCGCTGTCGAGAACCAATATCGCCGCCCTTTTCGTGATCCTGTTCATCTATGGCTGGACGCAATATCTCTGGCCGCTGCTCGTGACCAACGACGCCAAGATGAACACGATCATCATCGGCCTCAAGCGCATGGTGGATTTCACCGATGCTTCGACGCCCTGGAATTATGTGATGGTGACGGCGATCCTCGCCATCATCCCCCCGATTATCGTTGTGGTGCTGATGCAGCGCTGGTTCGTCAAAGGTTTGGTGGAGACCGAGAAGTAATGGCAAAAATTGCGCTGAAAGACGTCCGCAAGATCTATGGCGGCAATGTCGAGGCCATCAAGGGCGTATCGATGGACATCGCCGACGGCGAAATGATCGTGCTGGTCGGCCCCTCCGGCTGCGGCAAATCCACGCTGCTGCGCATGATCGCCGGGCTGGAGGGCATTTCGGGCGGCCAGATCGTCATCGGCGACCGTGTCGTCAACGATCTCGAACCCTCCGACCGTGACATCGCCATGGTGTTCCAGAACTATGCGCTTTATCCGCATATGACGGTGCGCCAGAACCTTGCCTATGGCCTGAAGAACCGCAATACACCGAAGGAGGAGATCGAACGGCGCATCACCGAGGCGGCCAAGGCGCTGGAGATCGAGCAGTTCCTGGAGCGCAAGCCGCGCCAGCTTTCCGGCGGCCAGCGCCAGCGCGTGGCCATGGGCCGCGCCATCGTGCGCAAACCGGCAGCCTTCCTGTTCGACGAACCGCTCTCCAACCTCGATGCCAAGCTGCGCGTGCAGATGCGGGTGGAAATCCGCCGCCTGCAACGCTCGCTCGCCACGACAAGCGTTTATGTGACCCATGACCAGATGGAGGCCATGACGCTCGCCGACCGGCTGGTGGTGCTGAACGCCGGCCGTATCGAGCAGATGGGCACGCCGATCGAGCTTTACGAAAAACCGGCGACCACCTTCGTCGCCACCTTCATCGGTTCGCCTTCCATGAATCTTCTGAGCCATGGCGCGACATCGGCAAACGGCTCTTCCGGCTGGTCGGTGCAGGGAACCGCGGCGCTGCCGCAGGGCGTCGCAACGCTCGGCATCCGCCCCGAGGACATCACCCTTGCCGATGAAGCCCCTGCGGACGCCGCCTTCGCCGGCACCGTGCAGGTGGACGCCGTGGAACTGGTGGGCGCGGAAAGCTACGTGCACGGCTCCTTCGCCGACGGCACCACCATCGTCTTCCGCGTCCACGGCCGCTCGCAACTGCGCATCGGCGAAACGCTGAAGATCGCCGCACAGGCGAAGGATTTCCACCTGTTCGATGCGTCGGGCAAGCGAATCTGAGACATCCGAGCGTGATCGGCACCCGCCTTCCGGCGGGTGTCCGTTCACCTCTGAAAGCTTATCCGGCTATTTCACCACACCAGCTCCACCTGCGGCCGTCCGTTCGAGGTTTTCTCCACCGTGCGGCCGGAGGCGTCGACATTGCAGTGGACGCGCTGCCGGAAGGCGGAGAAGCTTTCGAAGGTCACGACGTCGACCGGGTCGTCGAGATGCAGGGTGAGCCGGTAACGCTCAGGATCACCGCCGAGCGACTGAACGCCGAGCACGGAGGCGACGAAAGGCTGGCCGAGATAGAGGCCTTCCACCCTTGAACCCAGAAGATAGGGATTGAAGGCGGGGCGGTTGCCGGCTGCCGCGTGCAGGGTGTTCCAGTCGCGGAAGCCATATTGCGCGGCGATGAGTTCCAGCGCCTTGGAGTGGGTGATTGCCTGCCCCTGTTCCTCAAGGGCGGCACGCAGGCGTTTTGCCTGTTCTTTCAGCCCCTCAAGGGCGGGAAGCGGTTTGGACACGTTCATAACGGTTCTCCAACATTGACATGCCGAATTTTCCGAAGGGGGTCCGCGTTGCCATCGACGACATGCAAAACATGGGGATGACCGTTATCAAGGATAAGAGCTTCACCAGGGGCATAAATGCCTGCGGACGGCCGGGGCTCTCTGCCCGTGGCCGTCCGTATAGCTCAGAACGGGCCGCCCGTCAAAGGCGGCGCTGAAACCGTCCCGGGATCAGAAGCGATAGGTGATACCGGCACCGATTAGCCAGGGGTCGAGCCTGGCCTTGCCGCTGATCGGCGTGCCGCCCAGTTCGGCGGTCCAGTCGGTCTTCAGGAAGATTTTTTTCACGTCGAAGTTCACGCCCCAATGTTCGTCGAGCATATAGTCGAAACCGACCTGCACGGCAGCACCGAGCTTGTTCTTGACATCGAGATTGCTGAAACCGGGCTGTTCGGACTGGTTGTAGAACAGCGAATAGTTCACGCCCGCACCAATATAGGGCTTGAAGGCGCCGAAATCGGTGAAGTGATATTGCAGCGTCAGCGTCGGCGGCAGCAGCCATGTCTTGCCGACTGGCGTGCCGGCCAGCACACCCTCGCCGTTGATCTTGGCATAGGTGGTGCCGAGAATGAGTTCGGCGGCAAAATTCGGCGTGAAGAAATAGGTGATGTCGAGTTCCGGGATTACCGTATCCGAATAGGAAAGGCCGGCACCCGGCACGCCGTCGACGCTGCCGCTGTCATTGGTGATGACGCCGAGACCGCGCACGCGCAGCATCCACGGGCTTGCCGCCGCAATCGCCTCTTCGGCGGTGGGCGCCGGGGCGGCCGGGGTCAGATCGGCGGCCATGGCATTGGCCGATACCAGCATCGCCGCAGCGCTAACCGCGACGCTGGCAAGCAAGGCGGTTCTTTTGTTCCTGTTCGTCATTCCATCTCTCCTTTAGCGCAGCCTGCATCCGTTCGGACATTCCCCAGGCGCGTCTCACCTTCTCGAACCGGCGCATCGGAACTTGCCGATGCCGCAGCCGTCACCGGGCAACCCAGAAACCGGCCGATGACGGCTGGCTGCGAATCCTCGGTGCCACGACCGTCACGGCCACTATGGCGAAGGGCGGGAGACACCAATTGAGATGGATCAAACCGTTACGGCATTGACCAATGCCGAGGACGTACGGCTGGAGATTGTGACAATTGCGCAACAACAGGAGGCGAGAGACGGACACAAATCGCCATGGACAGCGCATGAAAAAGGCGGGGGATGATCCCCCGCCCCGGCTTTTCAACAATGGACTTGCGCGTCAGACGTAACGATTGACGACATTTTCCAGATATTCCTGACGACCGGATTTCGGCTCGGGATTGATATCCTCCCGCTCCACCAGCGCGGTAATCTCGTCGAGCTTCAATTCGCCGCGCAGCATCTTCTGGGCCTCCGGCGAATCCCACTTGGCATAACGCTCCGCAAGCGGCTTCGACAGCGCGCCGTCCTCGACCATCTTCGCCGCCGCCTTCAGGCCGCGGGCGCAGCAATCCATGCCGCCGATATGACCGATCAACAGATCCTGCGGATCGAGCGACTGGCGACGCAGCTTGGAATCGAAATTGGTGCCGCCATTCTTGAAGCCGCCACCGGCAAGCACGTGGTAATAGGCGAGCGCCATTTCCGGCACGTTGTTGGGGAACTGGTCGGTATCCCAGCCGGACTGGTAATCGTTGCGGTTCATGTCGATGGAGCCGAAAATGCCGAAGGCATTGGCCATGGCCAGCTCATGCTCGAAGGAATGGCCGGCAAGGATGGCATGGCCCTGCTCAATATTGACCTTCACTTCCTTTTCCAGACCGTTCTTCTGCAGGAAGGCGTAAACGGTGGCGACGTCATAGTCGTACTGGTGCTTTGTCGGCTCCTGCGGTTTCGGCTCGATCAGGATCGTGCCCTCAAAGCCGATCTTGTATTTATATTCCACCACCAGATTGAGGAAACGGCCAAGCTGGTCAAGCTCACGCGACAGATCGGTGTTGAGCAGGGTTTCGTACCCCTCACGGCCGCCCCACAGAACATAGTTGGCGCCACCGAGCTTCTTGGTGGCATCCATGCAGGTCTTCACCGTGGCGGCGGAGAATGCAAAGACATCCGGGTCCGGATTGGTGGCGGCACCGGACATGAAACGGCGGTTGGAGAACAGGTTCGCCGTGCCCCACAGCAGCTTCACGCCGGTCTGGGCCTGCTTTTCGGCAAAATAATCAACGATCTCGTTGAGGTTCTTCGTGTTTTCAGCAAAGTTTTTGCCTTCCGGGCGTACATCCGCATCATGGAAGCAATAAAACGGCGAACCAAGCAGCGAGAAGAATTCGAAGGCCACATCTGCCTTCAGCTTCGCCGCCTGCATGGTGTCTTCGAACCATGGGCGCAGGAACGTCTGGCCACCGAAGGGGTCACCGCCCGGCCAGGTGAAGGTGTGCCAGTAGGCCACCGCGAAACGCAGGTGATCTTCCATGCGCTTGCCGGCGACGATCTCATCGGGGTTGTAATGGCGGAAGGCCAGCGGGTTGGTGCTGTCGGGGCCTTCATATTTGATCTTGGCGATGTCGCCGAAGAAACCTGTGCTCATGGTGATCCTCCTTGGTGGGTTTAGATGGTGTCCTGAAATTTCAGGGTCGGCGTTTGTCGCTCACCCCCCTCTGTCCTGCCGGACATCTCCCCCTCAAGGGGGGAGAACGACACGCGGCTACGTCTTGTCCTCACGCGAGGTTGAAGATGGAGCGAGAGATACCGTCCTGCCAATCTCCCCCCTTGAGGGGGAGATGCCCGGCAGGGCAGAGGGGGGTAAACCACACACTCCGCGTTTCAATGCGAAAGTGCCCGAATAGCCGGATAAAGCGCGTGATACCGCCGATAAGCCTCCTCATAGGCCCCCGCCAGATCAGCCACCGGCTCGATCGTCCGCGCCGTCTCCGGCTGCGAGCAAACCGCCACCGGATCAGCCCCCGTCGCGGCAATGAGGCCAAGGCGGGCAGCACCGAAGGCCGCACCGAAATCACCCTCTGCCGGGATATCAACGGGCACGCCGAGCGCGGTGGCGATCGAGGCCAGCCAATAGGCCGAACGCGAACCGCCGCCGATGGCGGTAACACGCGAAATCGAAGTACCGGCCGATTTCAGCGCTTCGAGATTGTCCCTGATCGCGAAAGTCACGCCTTCCAGAACGGCCTGTGTCAGCGCCTTGCGGTCGCTTTCATGCGAAAGACCGATGAAGGAGCCACGAATGGCCGCGTCATTATGCGGGGTGCGCTCACCGGAAAGATAAGGCGCGAAGGTAACGCCGGTCGGCGCAAGCAGCGTTTCGCCCAGCTCGCCGGTCAGATCGGCGGCGGATTGGCCGGTGAGGCGCGAATACCAGTTCAGCGCATCGGTGGCGGAGAGGATGACGCCCATCTGGTGCCAGGTGTTGGGCAGCGCATGGCAGAAGGCATGCACGGCGCTTTCCGGCTTCGGCAGATAGGAGGCATTGGCGGCGAAGAGCACGCCTGACGTGCCAAGCGATACGAAAGCATGGCCTTGCCTGACAGTGCCCATGCCGCAGGCGGAAGCGGCATTATCACCCGCGCCACCGGCCACCACGGTGCGGCCGGAAATGCCCCATTCGGACGCGAGTTCGGCGCGCAGCACGCCCGCCTCATCCGTGCCTTCCACCAGCGACGGCATGTGTTTTTCATCAAGGCCGGTGGCGGCGAGAAGTTCGGACGACCATTTGCGCGCGCCGGTATCGAGCCACGAGGTGCCGGCGGAGTCCGACATCTCAGAGATATATTCGCCCGTCAGCCAAAGGCGTAGGTAATCCTTCGGCAGCAGCACCTTTGCCACTTTCGCGAAGATTTCAGGCTCGTTCTTCGCCACCCAGGCAAGCTTCGGCGCGGTGAAGCCGGGGAAGACGATATTGCCCGTTATCTTGCGGAAACGCGGATCGGCGTCGAGTGCGGCAGCTTCGGCATGGGAACGTGTGTCGTTCCACAGGATGCAGGGGCGCAGCACCTTACCGGCCGCGTCGATCAGCGTCGCGCCATGCATCTGGCCGGAAAGGCCGATGCCCCTGACGGCGGCAAGCTCCTTCGGGAACTTCTGCTTCAGGCCGGCAACGGCGGTTTTCGTGGCGGCGATCCAGTCCGCTGGGTCCTGCTCCGACCAGCCGTGATGCGGACGCGAAACCTCCAGCGAACCATTGGCCGAACCGACAATCTTCTGATCGCCATCCATCAGCAGGGCTTTGACGCCTGAAGTGCCAAGGTCGAGACCGAGATACATGTATTTCTCCATTCCGGCGCTCCATGCGCCACTTTCAGCGTTTTTTAAAAGTCACCGCATTTCCGGACGGAAAACCGGCGGCCACTTTTCCTGGAAATGCTTGTCAGGGCAGATTGTCCCTGAGGAATATGTCGATACGGATACGTTCCTGCGCGGCGATGACCGCCTGGCCGTCCGCACGTGCCTTCAACACGCGGATGGCGCTGCGCACCTCGTGGCCGGCATCCTGATTGAGCACGGCGTCAAGCACGCCTTCCCGCAGCGCATTGGCGGTGTTTTCGGTCAGTTCGTGGGCAATGACCGACAGCGGCCTTTCACCGCCGGCGGCTCGCAGCGCCCGGATGAGGCCGCGATTGCCGGCGCCGAGGCTGTAGATGCCTGACAGTGCGGCATTGCCGAGCGCTCCGGCAACCAGCGCCTCGACGGTTGCCGGGTCATCCTTGCCCTCCAGCACCGGCAGAAGCCGCAATTGCGGAAATTCGGCTTCGATGACGGCACGAAACCCTTCCAGACGCTCGCGATGGTCACGCACCAGCATGGAGCCGGCGACAACAGCGATATCGCCGCCATGGCCGGAGAGGAAGCGTCCCAGCAGGCTCGCCGCCGTGCGCCCGGCCGCAACGTTGTCCACGCCGGCATAGTGGTCGCGGCGCGAGCCGGAAAGATCGGAAACCAGCGTCACCGTGGCGATGCCGTCTTCCGCCAGCCGGTCGGCGGCTTGCGCCACATCCTCGGAATCGGTGGCGACGAAGGCAACACCAGACGGTTTTTCCCGCCGCGCCACTTCCAGCGCCTCGGTCAGCGCGGCGGCATTGAAGGGCGGCACCTCGATGATGCGGATCGCCGTGCGTTCCAGATGGGCACGGGTGGCGGCGGCCCGGACCTCGGTGCGAAGCGTCGCCATGAAGGAATTGTCGTTGCCCGGCAGGATGAAGACCAGCGAATAATTACGGCCCTTGGCCAGATTGGCGGCGGCGATATCGCGCACATAACCAAGCTCGGCAATCGCCGCCTCCACCCGGGCGCGGGTGGCGGCGTGGACACCCGGACGCATGTTCAGCACCCGGTCGATGGTGGCGAGGCTGACGCCCGCACGCTCGGCAATATCATGGACTGTCGGCTTCATGGCGCCTCCCCCTTGCCCTTGAATATCCAGCTTTGGGGCCGAGGTAAACCGAAAAATGATGTACGTACCTCATATTTCATGGAAAGGCGGTATCGGGTTGGCGGCTCTTGGCGAAACGGTGCCGCTTGTTTCTTCTCCCCGAGGGGGAGAAGGTGGCTCGAAGGGTCGAATGAGGGGGCGACGCCAGCGAGAGACCGAGAGCTCGCCCCCTCATCCCGCTGCCGTGACCTTCTCCCCGGTGGGGAGAAGAAATATGCCGTGCCCGCTCGCCCCGTATCCATTGCGCCAGCAGGCAGACAAAAAAGGGGCCGTCATTTCCGACGGCCCCAGCTCTGCGGTGGATGGGAGGGGATTTTTATCAGTGCGCCGCGTCTGGCGGCGGCGCTGCCTTGGGTTTCTGGATCAGGATCGTCATGAAGATCAGGCTGCCGAACAAAAGCGTCAGCGCGAAGAACACATCCGCGAAGGCCAGTATCCATGCCTGCTGCGAGACCATGCCGACCAGTTTCTTGATCGCGACGGAAGCGCCGTCCAGCCCGTAGGAATCATAGTTGGCGCCGACATTGTTCAGCCATTCCAGCGCCTGCGGATTGGAGTAGCTGATATGTTCCGCCAGCCGCACATAATGATCGTCGGTGCGCTGCGACAGCATGGTGTTGATGACCGCAAGGCCAACCGCGCCGCCAAGGTTACGGGTGAGGTTGAACAGGCCGGACGCATTGCGGATGCGGGCCGGCGGCAGGGTGCCGAGCGCGATGTTGTTGATCGGCACCATGCACATCATCAGGCCGAAACCGCGCAGGATCTGCGGGATCAGCAGTTCATAGAAGTCCCAGTCGGTCGTCACATAGGTCATGATCCATGTGCCGCAGCCGAAGCTGATGAAGCCGATGGCCATCATCGCGCGCGGATCGAGCTTGGTGGAGACCTTGCCGGCGATCGGCGCGGTGAAGAACATGGCAAGACCTGACACGAACATGGTCTCGCCGATCATCAGTGCATCATATCCCCTCACCCGGCCGAGATAGAGCGGATAGAGATAGGTCAGCCCGTAAAGCCCGATACCCATGACGAAGGAGAACAGCGACCCGATGGAGAAGTTGCGGTCCGTGAAGGCGCGGATATCCACGACAGGGAATTCCACCTTGAAGGCACGCCAGAAGAACACGACCGCGCCGATGACCATGGCGACCGTTCCCAAGACGATATGCTCGTCGTTGAACCAGTCCTTGTTGTTGCCCTCTTCCAGCACATATTCCAGCGAGCCGAGGAAGACGGCCATGGAGATCAGCCCCCACCAGTCGAACTTCTTCCAGAGCGACTTTTCCGGCTTGTCGAAATCGATCAGGCTCCAGGTGAGGATGGTGACGATGATGCCGGGAATGATGTTGACGAGGAACAGCCAGTGCCAGGAAAAGGCATTGGAGAGATAACCGCCGACCGTCGGGCCGATGGTCGGCGCAAGCGTTGCAACGAGACCGATGATCGGCGAGACGACGGAGCGCTTCGACGGCGGAAAGATGGTGAAGGCGGCCGCAAAGACCGACGGGATCATGCCGCCGCCGATAAAGCCCTGGATCGCACGATAGACGATCATCTGGTCGATATTGGTGGCGGTGGCGCAGAGCGCGCTCGAAATCGTGAAACCGGCCGCACAGGTCGCAAACAGCACGCGCGTGGACAGGATGCGCGCCAGCGTGCCCGACAGCGGGATCATGATGACTTCGGCGATCAGATAGGAGGTCTGCACCCAGGCGATCTCATCCGAGCCGGCGCCGAGGCCGGCCTGGATTTCCGCCAGCGAGGCGGAAACGATCTGGATATCGAGAATGGACATGAACATGCCGAAGACCATCGCGAAGAACGCGATGAGCCTGCGCCTGTCCATCGGGGGATCGGCGGGGATGGACGCCCCGCCCGTACCGACAACCGTAGCCGCCATGATCTTGCCCTCAACGAAGCCTTATTTGGCCTGCGGGTTGGCTTGCGCCGTTTTCGTGGTTTCCGGCGCCGTGCGGGTATCGACATCGACAACGACACTGAGGCCCGCGCGGAGGTTATGCTTTTCAAGGTCTTCCCTGGAGAAGACGATACGAACAGGCACGCGCTGGATGACCTTGGTGAAGTTGCCCGTGGCGTTTTCCGGCGGCAACATGGAGAAGACCGAGCCGGAGCCGGGCGAGATCGACTGCACCGTGCCTTCGATCGTCGCATCGTCAAAGGCATCCACATGCACGCGCACCTTCGAGCCGGGCACGACGCGGGCAAGCTGCGTTTCCTTGAAATTGGCGTCGATATAAAGCTCGTTCATCGGCACCAGCGAAGCCAGACGCTTGCCGACCGAAACCAGATCGCCCGTCTGAACCGCCAGATTGCCGATGACGCCGTCATAAGGCGCCTTCAGAACCGTGAAGGAAAGATCGCGGGCCGCCTTGTCGCGGGAAAGCTGCAGCGAGCGAATGGTGCTCTCCGCTTCCTCACGCTGGGCGCGCAGAAGCTCGACATTGGCCTTGGCCGAGGTAATGGCGGCATCGCCGGCCACGGCATTGGCCTTGGCCTGATCCAGCGCCACCTGGGCATTGTCGGAGGCGGCGACCGTGCCGACATCCTTGGCCTGCAGCTCGCTGGCGCGCTTCTGGGTGATTTCAGCGCCGCGAAGGGCGGCATCCAGCGAACCCTTCTGGGCAACGGCCTGCTCCAGCGATGCTTCGCCGCCGACGATCTGCGCGTCGATGCGCTTCAGCGACAGTTCCTCGGTACGGATCTGCGCCTCGGCCTGCTCCAGGGCAATGCGGTAATCGCCGTCATCCAGCGTCACCAGCGGATCGCCCGCCTTGACTTCCTGGTTTTCGACCACATTCACCTTGGCAACGTAACCGGAAACCTTCGGCGCGATGACGGCGATGTCACCTTCTATATAGGCATCGTCAGTCGACACCATGAAGCGGCCGTCGATCCACCAGTTGTAGCCATACCAGCCGGCACCGGCGAGAAGCGCGATGGCGATGACAGGCAGAAGCGGCGAACGCTTCTTCTGCTTCGGCGCGGGCGTGGCCTGGGGCTGCTGCGGCGGGGCCTCTGCCGGCTTTGCGGGAGAGGTCTCGGCCTTGGCGGAAACATCCGCCTCTTCCGCATCGTTGACGGCGCGAACCGCGCTATTCTTCTGGGCCGACATGAGAATGTACCGTGATAGATTGAAGAAAGTTTTTCGAACTGAACCGTTCGGTTCGATTGACATAATCTCTTTCCTGACACATATCAAGTGTTATCGAACCGATTGGTTCGACGTCTGGTTAATTTTTTTTACGCCATTGCGGTGCTAGGAGGCGATAACGATGGCAGGGGAAGACATGGATATGGAAGCGGACACGGAAACGGGCTGTCCCGGAAATCCCGCCGGGCGTTTTGCGGCGGGCGAGGACCCGGCAAAACGCGAACAGATTCTGGCGGGCGCCTGGCGTGTGTTCAAGCGCAAGGGCTTCGATGCCGCCAGCATGAACGACATTACCCGGGAAGCGGGCGTTTCCAAGGGCACGATCTATGTCTACTTCTCCAACAAGGAAGATCTGTTCGCCGCCCTCGTCGACCAGCATCGCCAGGAATTCGCCACCTCCATGCGCAACATCCTGGCCGGCACCGAAGAGGTGCGCGAAGGCCTGAAGCAGTTCGGCAAGGCCTTCGCCAACAAGATGATCTGTTCAGACATGGTCCCGGCCATGCGCTCGGTCATCGGCGTCATCGACCGCATGCCGAAGCTGGCGCAGCGTTTCTTCATCGCAGCGCCCAACAATGTCCGCACCGTGCTTCAGGATTTCATCGAGCACCATGTGGCGCTCGGCCATCTGAAAGTGGATGACGTCGAGCTTGCCGCGCGGCAATATATAGAGCTTTCCACCGGCACCTTCTTCAAGCTGCGCCTGTTCGGGGAGATCGATGGCCCGGTTCCCGAGGAGGAACTGGACCGGGTGATCACCAGCGCCATCACGGTATTCATGGCCGCTTACGGAACCAACAGGGCCTGACTTCATTCAGCAACGGCATCAGCGCCGATACGCGGTCTGCGCGAAATTTCGATGAAATCTTGCGTGGCGGAGCCTTCATCTCCTTGTTTCTCGGGTATTGCGCTATAAATTCCACCCGCCGAATGTTTCGGCTGGCCTGTTGCTGAAAGGAAATTCCCCCTGATGGAGTCCGTTCTCCCGCTTCTGTCTGATCCCGCCGCCTGGGTGGCGCTTGTCACCCTGGTGGTCATGGAGGTCGTGCTCGGCATCGACAACCTGATCTTCATCTCGATTCTGACCAACAAGCTGCCGCCGGAGCAGCGCGAAAAAGCCCGCAAGATCGGCATTGGTCTTGCGCTCATCATGCGCCTCGGCCTGCTCGGCACCGTCGCATGGATCGTGCAGCTCACCACGCCGGTCTTTGAGGTTTTCGGCCACGCCTTCTCCTGGAAGGACATGATCCTGATCGCCGGCGGTCTCTTCCTGATGTGGAAGGCGACCAAGGAAATCCACCACAATGTCGATCCTGAAGACCACAAGGAGGACATGGTGGGCGGCCCGGTGGCGATGGGCTTCAGCGCCGCCATCGGCCAGATCCTGCTGCTCGACCTCGTCTTTTCGGTGGACAGCATCATCACCGCCGTCGGCATGACGCCGCATCTGCCAATCATGATCGTTGCCGTCGTCGTCGCCGTCGCGGTGATGTTGCTCGCCGCAACCCCGCTCGCCAACTTCATCGAACGCAACCCCACCATCGTCATGCTGGCGCTCGCCTTCCTGATGATGATCGGCACGACGCTGATTGCCGAAGGCATGGGCTTCCATGTTCCCAAGGGCTACGTCTATGCCGCCATGGCGTTTTCGGCGCTGGTGGAACTGCTCAACATGCTGGCCCGCAATGCGCGGCGTCGGAAGAAGGCGGAGGCCGCCGGCGATACGCACTAACGGCATCTCGCCACCGTCATTCCGGCCTCGAGCCGGAATCCAGCCAGCCCAAGTCTTTGGGCTGAAAGGACTCTTGTCGCCGCGCAGACGCGCGGCGGCTGGATGCCGGATCAAGTCCGGCATGACGGAAATAAATTGATTTCTTGCAAAAATCATGAGCGTTTCTCATGCGCCAAGGTTACGTTTATATTCTTGCATCCAAAAAAAACGGTACGCTCTATACTGGTGTCACAAGCGACCTTTCTCACCGTTTATATGAACATCAGAACAACCTGACGCCCGGATTCACAACCCGTTATGGCGTTAAGACGCTTGTGTGGTTTGAAACATACGATCTCGTCACCGACGCAATTGCGAGAGAAAAGACAATAAAAAACTGGCCGCGGGCATGGAAGATAAAGTTGATTGAAGATCTCAATCCAGCCTGGGACGACATTGCCCATTTTCTTCTCTGACAACGCCTCCGCTCCGTCATGCCGGACCTGATCCGGCATCCAGCCAGCCCAAGTCCTTGGGCTGAAAAAACTCTTCTCACCGCGTGAGGCCGCGTCAGCTGGATGCCGGATCAAGTCCGGTATGACGAAGAGACAGGAATGACATCTCCAGCCCGGAACCGCTTCACCCCGGCTTGCGTTCTTCAATATCCTCATCGATAGAGTCATTCCCGCCGTCTCTCCTTCGAAAGCATAAGCCAGCATGACGACAGACCAGATCCTCGCCTTCACCGTCATCGCCGGCATGATGGTCGCGTTCATCTGGGACAGGCTGCGTTACGATGTCGTCGCCTGCAGTGCGCTGCTCGTGGCCGTGGCACTCGGCGTCGTGCCTTTCGAGAAGGCCTTCTCCGGTTTTTCCGACGACATCGTCATCATCGTGGCCAGCGCGCTGATCGTCAGTTCGGCTGTCGCCCGCTCGGGCGTCGTCGATATGACGATCAAGAAATATTTCCCCGAAATGCACTCCAAGAGCCTGCAGCTCGCCTTTCTGATGATCGTCGTTGCCGTCATGTCCGCCTTCATCAAGAATATCGGCGCGCTCGCCATCATGATGCCGGTTGCCTTCCAGTTCGCCCGCAAATCCGGCAGCCCGGTCTCCTATTATCTGATGCCGATGGCCTTCGCCGCCCTGCTGGGCGGGTTGATGACGCAGATCGGCACCTCGCCCAATATCGTCGTCTCGCGGCTGCGCGAGGAAATGACCGGGCAGAGCTTTTCGATGTTCGACTTCACCCCCGTCGGCGCCGGCCTGACCGTCATCGGCATCATCTTCCTCACCTTCGGTTACCGGCTGCTGCCGGTGCGCAACCGGCAGCAGGCATCGGTGGAGGATATTCTCGACCAGTCGGCCTATACCGCCGAAGCCACCCTGCCCGCCGACAGCACCCACGCGGAAAAGCCGCTGCGCGAATTGCTGAAACAGGCCGACGGCGATGTGATCGCCAGCACCATCCTGCGCGGACCGCGGCGCATCTCCCCCTTCCCCGACGTGACGCTGAAGGCGGGTGACACGATTCTCCTCGAAGGCAGCCCGGAGGGGCTGGACCGCATCGTCTCGCAGGCGAAGCTGCTGCTTTCCGGCAAGCCGCTGACGGAGAACGGCCAGAAAACCACCGATCTCATTTCCATGGAAGCGGTGATCAGCAATGAATCGGTGCTGAGCGGCATTTCCGCGCGCGAGCTTTCGCTCTCCTATACGCGCGGCGTCAATCTGATCGCGGTGAGCCGGCGCGGCCAGCGCGTCAGCCAGCGGCTCTCCGAGCTGACACTGCAGGCGGGCGACGTCATTCTTTTGCAGGGCAGCCGCAAGAACCTGCCGCAGGTATTGCAGGAATTTTCGCTCTTGCCGCTGGCGCAGCGGGAAATCCTGCTGGGGGTGCAGCGCCGCGCGCTTTTGCCGGTCATCGTGCTTGCCGCCGCCATGATTGCCGCCGGCAGCGGGCTGGTGCCGGTCTCCGTCGCCTTTTTCGCCGCCGCCTTCCTGATGATCGTGGTCGGCGCCATCCCGCTCACCGAAGTCTATAAATCCATCGACGGACCGATCCTCGTCATGCTCGCCGCCCTCATTCCCGTCAGCGACTCGCTCCGCACCAGCGGGGCGAGCGAACTGATCGCCGCCTGGCTCGGCCAGGCAGCGCAGGGGCTGCCGCCCTTTGCGGCGCTCGGCATGATCCTGCTCACCGCCATGGCGGTGACGCCCTTTCTCAACAATGCCGCCACCGTGCTGGTCATGGCCCCCATCGCCGCCGGTTTCGCCACCACGCTCGGGTTTCGGCCGGAGGCTTTCCTGATGGCGGTGGCGATCGGCGCCGGCTGCGATTTCCTCACCCCCATCGGCCACCAGTGCAATACGCTGGTCATGGGCCCGGGCGGCTACCGCTTCAGCGACTATCCGCGTCTTGGCCTGCCGCTGTCGATCATGATCGTCATTGCCAGCATTCCGATGCTGCTTTACGTCTGGCCGGTCAACTAGGCGCGGCTCGCCTCGGGGAAGACGGCGCAAGCTCCTTATTTCCTTGACGCCTGCGGCATAATATGGCCTAAGCCGGAGCCGAACGGGAATGTGCAAAAGGCGCTTTATTTGTGCCTTTCGACATGATTTCCTGCCGCATCCAAACGAAAACTTCGTGATATACGGGTGAAACCACCCATATTTCAGCCACGTCCACGACGAGTGAATTTCATGACCACTTCCGGCGTTCGCGTCCGCATCGCACCTTCCCCCACCGGCGAGCCGCATGTCGGCACCGCCTATATCGCGCTGTTCAACTATCTCTTCGCCAAGAAACACGGCGGCGAGTTCATCCTGCGCATCGAGGATACCGACGCCACCCGCTCGACCCTTGAATATGAGCAGAAGGTGCTGGAAGCCCTGCGCTGGACCGGCCTCACCTGGTCGGAAGGCCCCGATGTCGGCGGCCCTTACGGCCCCTACCGCCAGTCGGAACGCAAGTCCATGTACTGGCCCTATGCCGAGGAATTGCTGGAAAAAGGCCATGCCTTCCGCTGTTTCTGCACGCCCGAGCGGCTGGAGCAGATGCGCGAGGCGCAGCGCGCCGCCGGCAAGCCGCCGAAATATGATGGCCATTGCCTGAACCTCAAGGCCGAGGAAGTTACCGCCCGCGTTGCCGCCGGCGAGGCCAATGTCGTGCGCATGAAAATCCCGACCGAAGGTTCGTGCGATTTCCATGACGGCGTTTATGGCGATGTCTCGATCCCGTGGGATTCGGTCGACATGCAGGTGCTGATCAAGGCCGACGGCATGCCGACCTATCACATGGCTAACGTCATCGACGACCATCTGATGAAGATCACCCATGTGGCGCGCGGTGAAGAGTGGCTGGCCTCCGTGCCCAAGCACATCCTGCTCTACCGTTATTTCGGCTGGGAGCAGCCCACGTTCATGCATCTCTCGCTGATGCGCAACGCCGACAAGTCGAAGCTTTCCAAGCGCAAGAACCCGACCTCGATCTCCTATTATTCCGCGCTCGGTTATCTGCCCGAAGCGCTGATGAACTTCCTTGGCCTGTTCTTCATCCAGATCGCCGAAGGCGAAGAGCTCTTGACCATGGACGAGCTGGCGGCGAAGTTCGACCCCGAAGCGCTTTCCAAGGCCGGCGCCATCTTCGATATCCAGAAGCTGGACTGGCTGAACGGTCGCTGGCTGCGCGAGAAGCTCTCCCCGGAAGAATTCATTGCCCGCACGCTAGAATGGGCGATGGAAAATGCCCGCCTGACCGAAGGCCTGAAGCTTGCCCAGAGCCGCATTTCGAGACTCGGCGAATTGCCGAACCTGGCAGGCTTCCTGCTGGCGAGCGATGTCGGCCTGACGCCGGCTTCCTTTGCCGGGCTGAAGAGCAAACCGGAGGAAATCCACGAAATCCTCACCACGGTTGCCGCAGACCTCGAGAAGATGCCGGACTGGAACGTGGAAGCGATCGAGGCCGAGTTGCGCGATGTGGCCGAACGCACCGGCAAGAAGCTGCGCGTCGTGACGCCGCCGCTGTTTGTAGCCATGTCCGGTTCCTCGCGCTCGCTGCCGCTGTTTGACTCGATGGCGCTGCTCGGCCGCTCCGTGGTGCGCCAGCGGTTGAAGATGGCGATTGCCGTTGTGGCCACGATGGTTGGCAGCGGAAGCTGATAGTTATGTGCTGGCGGTGACGGCAGCATCCTAGAATACGGCCCTCTGCCTGGGGCTCACCCCCCTCTGCCCTGCCGGGCATCTCCCCCTCAAGGGGGGAGATCGACAAGTGGCTGACACCTTGCCCATGGAACGGGCGGGCGCGGCATCTGATCTCCCCCCTTGAGGGGGAGATGTCCGGCAGGACAGAGGGGGTAACCCAGAGCGCAAAGGGTAACCGCAACGAACAAGCCCGCTAAAGGCGAACACCATGAACGACAAGACGACCGAAACCACCGCCCTCTCCTCCGACGCAACAGAAGTGCGTCGCCAGAAACTCGCGCTGCTGCGCGAACAGATCGGCGATGTCTATCCGGCGCATTTCCACCGCACGCTGACCAATGCGGAGCTGGCGGAAAAATATGCCGATATCGAAGCCGACGTCGAGACCGGCGATACGGTGACGGTGGCGGGCCGCGTTTATTCCTCGCGCAATTCCGGCATGTTCATGGATATCCATGACGCCTCCGGCAAGGTGCAGATCTTCTCCCACAAGGACACGACGCCGGAAGCGGCGCGTAACCTTTTGCCGATGATCGACATCGGCGACATCATCGGCGTCACCGGCAAGGTACGCCGTACCAAGCGCGGCGAGCTGACGATCAACGCCGAAGAAATCACCATGCTGACGAAGTCGCTGCTGCCGATGCCCGAGAAGTGGCATGGCGTCTCCGACATCGAGCTGCGTTACCGCAAGCGCCACCTCGATATCCTCTCCAACGAGGAATCCAAGCTGCGCTTCCTGCAGCGTTCCAAGATTCTCTCCGGCATCCGCCGCTTCATGGAGGCCGAAGGCTTCCTCGAAGTGGAAACGCCGATGCTGCAGACCATCTATGGCGGCGCGACGGCTGATCCGTTCAAGACCTTCCACAACACGCTGAAGATGGACATGTATCTGCGCATCGCGCCGGAACTGTTCCTGAAGCGTACGCTGGTTTCGGGCCTGACCGACAAGGTCTTCGAAATCAACCGCAACTTCCGCAACGAAGGCGTTTCCACAAGGCACAATCCTGAATTCACCATGATGGAGTGCTATTGGGCCTATGCCGATTACGAAGACATCATGGGTCTCGTGGAGCGACTGTTCGAGACGCTGGCGATTGCCCTGCACGGCACGACCGAAGTTGAATTCCAGGGCCAGACGATTTCCTTCAAGGGCCCGTTCAAGCGCGTGCCGATGCCTGACGCGGTGAAGGAAACAACCGGTATCGACTTCCTCGCCATCAAGACCGACGAAGAAGCCCGCGCCGCCGCCAAGGCCGCCGGTTTTGCCGTCGAGAAGGACTGGACCTGGGGCGAATGCCTTGCCTTCATCTTCGAAGAAAAGGTCGAGGGCACACTGATCCAGCCGAGCCACGTCACGCATTTCCCGAAGGACATCTCGCCCTTCGCCAAGGAAGTACCGGGCGAACCGCGCCTCGTCGAGCGTTTCGAAAGCTATTGCAACGCCTGGGAAGTGGGCAACGCCTTCTCGGAACTCAACGATCCGGAAGAGCAGCGCCGCCGCATGGTGGAGCAGCTGGAGCAGGCGCACGCCCGTGGCGAAAAGGACAAGCAGCTCGACGATGAATTCCTCGACGCCATCGACCAGGGCATGCCGCCCGCCGGTGGTCTTGGTATCGGCGTCGACCGCCTGATCATGCTGCTCACCAACGCCCCGTCGATCCGCGACGTCATCCTCTTCCCGGCCCGCCGCAACAAGGCGGACTGATCGGACGAAACCGGGGGCGGCCTCACGGCCGCCTTCCACTCCCCGATTTTCTCGCTAGTGGCGAAGGGGCGTATTTTCTTGACGTCATCCTTGGGCTTGTCCCAAGGATCTAATCACGTCCGACAAAATCAATCCGTTGCAGATCCTCGGGACAGGCCCGAGGATGACGTCGGAGAGTGTGGCGAGGTCTCGCCCCATTTATCTGCCGGTTTTCCTTTCCATAGATAGACGCCCGCAAGTAACTACCCGGCTTTCAGTGAACGGATCGCCTAGGTTTATTTAACTTTCAGTAGAATATACTGGCGGCATAACCTCAACCTGTGATACCCATTCTCCATCATTCGCATTGTGTTTGACGGCTTTCGATCAAGAGCCGCCGGGGGAGATACGCATGCCTGAGAATGAGCTTCCCAAATACCAGCCCGATATGTTCGCAGCGCCTGAGAAGGAATGCGACGTGGTGATGAAGGGTGGCATCACCTCCGGTGTCGTTTATCCCTATGCCGTTCTGGAACTGGCGCGCCGGTATCGCTTCCGCTCGATAGGCGGCACATCGGCCGGGGCGATTGCCGCCGCTTTCGCGGCAGCGGCGGAATATTCCCGCACCGTCAGGGGCGATCCTGACGGGTTCATCCGCCTGCAGGCCCATTGCGATACGATACCGACCATTCTGGGCAGGCTTTTCCAGCCGGAGCGCCGTTTTCGCCCGCTGATGCGTTACCTGTTATGGGCGCAGGCCGGCGGCTGGCCCGGCAAGGTACTGGGCCTGCCCTTGGCTTTTCCGCTCGCCTCGCTGGCGGGCATCGTCATCGGCGCCGGCCTGTTATGGGCCATGGGTGGCAGCTACGCCGGGTCCGTTCTCGGCGGGTTTGTCGGACTGGTGGCAGCGATCCTCATTCAGGTCCTGTGGCTGGTTTTGCACCGGTTGCCGCAGGAGGGCTTCGGTTTTTGCTCGGGGCTGACGGTTTCGGGCGCGGATGTTCCCGGCCTTACGGACTGGCTTCATGCATCGATCCAGGACATTGCTTTCGGCAGTCAGGCCGCGACAGCGCCGCCTTTGACCTTTGGCGATCTCGTCGGCGACGACCCGGAAAAGCCGGTCATCAACCTGAAGATGGTCACGACGAACCTGTCGATGCGGCGGCCGCACACGCTTCCGAACACCAATCTCATGGTGGCTTACGACCCGAAGGAATGGGGCCAGCTGTTTCCCGCCGGTGTGATGAACTGGCTGAAGCAGGTCGCGACGCCGGGCGGCCCCTTTCCCGAACTCAAGGCTTTTCCGGAGCCCGACCAGTTGCCGGTCATCATCGCGACGCGCATGAGCCTGAGTTTCCCGGTCCTGTTCAAGGCCATTCCGGCCTATACCAATGATCGCGGCACGCTTGATATCGTGCGACGTCTCAGTGGCGACGCGCGGCCCGTCATGAAGGCGAAAATCTGGTTCTCCGACGGCGGGATCAGCAGCAACTTTCCCATTCACCTTTTCGATGCCCTGCTTCCGTCACGTCCCACCTTCGCACTCAGCCTCGATGAATTGCCGAAATCCATCGCCGCCAGCATGAAGCGCGTGACTATCCCGCAGGCGGCGGGCGAAGGGATCGGCGTGCCCGTTCACAAGATGGAAAAAATGAGCGGCTTTCTCGGCAGCATCCTCAGTTCGGCCAAGGACTGGCAGGATCAGTCTCTCGCCACCATGCCGGGCCAGAGGGAGCGCATCGCCCGCGTCTTTCTCAACGAGGAGGAAGGCGGGCTGAACCTCACCATGCCGCCGGAACGCTCGGCAAAACTGATGAGCTACGGCCTTGAGGTCGGATCGCTCTTCGCCAATGGCGCGCTGGATTTTGACGAGCATCGCTGGCGCCGGACGCTCGTTGCCTATGACAGACTGGAAGACGCCGTGTTTGCGACCGAGCGCCTGTGGAAGGAAGGCAAATACGAGGACTGGCTGACGGATTACATCGACGAGATCAAAAGCTACGAAGCCGTGACAAAGGGAGACCGGGAAAAGCTGATCGCCCGAATTGCCGCCTTCGCCGCCCTGTCGCAGAGCTTCTCTCCGGCCATCGCCAACAAACGCAGGAAGTTTCCAAACCCGGCTGGCCGTTTGCGGATCGGACCGGACGTCTGACCGGTTCGGCCACCAAGGTCTCAGCGACGACGTGAAGGAAGGGGCAGTCCGGCCCTTCTGGAAGATGTCCAGTAAAGGTGCGCGGCGGTTTTATGCCCGGGAAATGCCGAAAACAAAGGGACAGAGCACGTCCGACCATCCGTTCGGACCGGATGTGCCCTAGTGCCCCGCGGCCTTTTTATCCGCCGCCGGTTCGTCCGCCGGTGCAGTTTCGGAAGCGGCCTTTTCCTCCGCCGCCTGCGCGGTCGTCGAGCCTTTTCCGAAAATCAGCGATTTCAGATAGGTCAGGCTGAAAATGCTGCCGCCATCGGCTTCCGGTGTCGAGGTCAGAAGCTCATCGGTGCCGGGTTCGCCATGCGCTTCGGGAGGGGCGGTTTCACCATGTGCTTCCGCACCGGCCCCGCCCTCATCCGTTTCCGGCGCAGCGCCGTGGCCGCCGGTGCCGTCGTCCTTGCCTTCACCGTGACCGGCCGCCCCTTTCGCAGCCTTGCCATCATGGCTTTCGGCAGCGGCGTCCGAAGCCGGCGTCGCGCAATCGGCGGTGTCGCTGAGGCTCGCGGCCATGAACTCGGCATCTTCCAGCGGCAGGTCGATGCGCAGCCCGTAAAACTGGCCGCTGCCATTGGCCGCGCCGTCATAATAAAAGGCCGAATAGCGCTGGGCATTGGCGCCATCGGGAATCTTGGCCGGATCGGGAATGAAGACGACCTGTGCGGCAATGGCCCGGCCACGCATTTCCGAGCGTAATTGCGGACCGTTTCTGTCAAGCACCGAAACCTGAACCAGATCGGGCCTCTGCCTGTCGTAAACCGCCCTGGCAACGCGAAGCGCGGTTTTCAACCGCTCGGTGCCATCGCCCCCTTCGGTGCGTATGAATTTGCGCACCCATAAGGAGCCGTTCTTGCGGATGTTGACTGTCTGGACCGCGTCGCAGGAAAGCCCGTTGGTGGAGGCATAGGATGGGCCAAGCAGCCGCTCGCTGCCGATGAACACGGCAGCAGAACCGGTCGCACCCGCCAAAAGCAGGATCCCGCCTCCGATCATAACGAGCTTGCGCGAAAACCGCATTCGTCCGAATACAGCTTTCACCCGCAACATCCTGCCATTCAGTACCCCGCCTATCGCCCTCACCCCGGAACGTGGCTCAAAGCATGAGCAAGACACGCGGGATAAAGCTCGCAACCTCGTTGTCCGAGCCTTGCGATAGTGCCGCTTTCTCATTGAAAAAAGTTTAACCCCTCCGGCTGAACACCGGCAAAAGCGCACCATTTTCGGACATTTTCAAACGCCGCTAAATTGCGAATGATTTGCAATAGCGTTGACAAGCGTGATTTTATAACAGATGGTATTGCGAATTAATCGCAACAAAGATTGGTGACAGACGTGAACTTCCTAAAAATCCGGCACGCCCTTTTCGCTTTTTCGCTTTTCCTTCCCGCCGCCGCCACCGCACAGGAAAAACCGACGGTGGTAACCACCTTCACCATCATCGCCGACATGGCGCGCAATGTGGCGGGTGACGCGGCCGAGGTGGAAAGCATCACCAAGCCGGGTGCTGAAATTCATAACTACCAGCCGACACCGCGCGACATCCTCAAAGCCCGCAAGGCCGATCTGGTGCTGCGCAACGGTCTCAATCTGGAATTGTGGTTCGAGAAGTTCCTTGCCAACCTTTCCGGCGTGCCGAGCGTGACGGTGAGCGAGGGTGTGGAACCCATGGCGATCAGCGGCGGCGCCTATCAGGGGAAACCCAATCCGCACGCCTGGATGTCGCCCGATAACGCCTTGATCTATGTGGAAAATATCCGCAAGGGCCTGACCGAGATCGACCCCGCCCATGCCGATGTCTATGCCGCCAATGCCAGGGCCTATTCAGACAAGATCAAGGCCACGGTGCAGCCGATTCGCGACACGCTGTCCGTCCTGCCTGAAAACAAGCGCTGGTTGGTAACCAGCGAAGGCGCCTTCTCCTATCTCGCCCGCGATTTCGGGCTGAAGGAACTGTTCCTCTGGCCGGTCAATGCCGACAGCCAGGGCACACCGCAGCAGGTGCGCGGTGTCATCGATGCCATGCGCGAGCATAATATCCACGTCATCTTCAGCGAAAGCACGGTTTCCGCGGATCCGGCCGAGCAGGTGGCCAAGGAAACCGGCGCGGCCTATGGCGGCATCCTCTATGTGGATTCGCTGAGCGAGGCGGACGGCCCGGTCCCGACCTATCTCGATCTACTGCGGGTGACGAGCGAGACCATCGCAAAAGGCCTGTCATCATGAGAATGGGCAGTAAAAAAGCAGCCGGCGGCCTTACGGTTCAAAATGCGACAGTGACCTATCGCAATGGCCACACCGCATTAAGACATGCCAGCTTTTCCATCCCCCGCGGAACGATCACTGCACTTGTCGGCGTCAATGGCGCCGGCAAGTCCACGATTTTCAAGGCGATCATGGGTTTCGTGCCGCTGGCCGCCGGTTCCGTCTCGATCTTCGACCTGCCGGTGAAGGAAGCGCTCCGGAAAAACCTCGTTGCCTATGTGCCGCAGGCCGAGGAAGTGGACTGGAGCTTTCCGGTGCTGGTGGAGGATGTGGTGATGATGGGCCGTTATGGCCACATGAACTTCCTGCGCATCCCCTCGAAGCGCGATCATCAGATGGTCGAGGAAGCGCTGAAACGCGTCAACATGCTCGACTATCGCAAAAGGCAGATCGGCGAACTTTCCGGCGGGCAAAAGAAGCGGGTGTTTCTCGCCCGTGCGCTGGCGCAGGAAGGCCAGGTCATTCTGCTGGACGAACCCTTCACCGGCGTCGATGTGACGACGGAAGAACAGATCGTCGCGCTTTTGAAGGCCTTGCGGGACGAAGGCCGGGTCATGCTGGTTTCCACCCATAATCTTGGCAGCGTGCCGGAATTCTGTGACCGCGCCGTCTTCGTCAAGGGCACCGTGCTGGCGTCAGGCAGGACCGAGGATACGTTCACCGAAGAGAACCTGCAGAAAGCCTTCGGCGGCAGCCTGCGCCACTTCATCCTTGGCGGCGCAGACCTGCATGACGATGCCGATCCGCGCCGGCTAAAGGTCATTACCGATGATGAGCGGCCCTTCGTGATCTATGGCAAGAATGGCCAGAACGGGCACGATCCCGAGGCTCCGAAAGAAAAAGTCGATGATAAACAGCCTTCTTGAGCCTTTCACCTACGGCTACATGCTGAACGCCATCTGGGTCAGCGCGCTGGTTGGCGGCGTCTGCGGCTTTCTGTCGGCCTATCTGATGCTGAAGGGCTGGTCGCTGATCGGCGATGCGCTTTCCCATGCCATCGTTCCCGGCGTGGCCGGAGCCTATATGCTGGGTCTGCCCTTTTCGCTCGGCGCATTCCTCTCCGGCGGGCTTGCCGCCGGCTCCATGCTGTTCCTGAACCAGAAAACGCGGCTGAAGGAAGACGCGATCATCGGCCTGATCTTCACCTCGTTTTTCGGGCTGGGACTGTTCATGGTCTCGCTCTCGCCCACCTCGGTGAATATCCAGACCATCGTGCTCGGCAATATTCTGGCGATCACCGCCGAAGATACCATCCAGCTCGCGCTGATCGGCGGCATCAGCTTGCTGGTGCTGGCGCTGAAATGGCGCGACTTCATGGTGGTGTTCTTCGATGAGAACCACGCCCGCACCGTGGGGCTGAAACCGGAAGTGCTGAAGGTGATTTTCTTCACCCTGCTTGCCGCCTCCACGGTTGCCGCTTTGCAGACGGTCGGCGCCTTTCTCGTCGTCGCCATGGTGGTGACGCCGGGTGCCACCGCCTATCTCCTGACCGACCGTTTCGAGCGGCTGATCCTGATGAGCCTCATCATCGGCGCGGCCACCAGCTTCGTCGGCGCCTATCTCAGCTATTTCCTCGATGGCGCCACCGGCGGCGTCATCGTCGTGCTGCAGACCGCGATCTTCCTTGCCGCTTTCGTGTTTGCGCCCAAGCACGGCCTGCTCGCCTCCCGGGCCAAGGCCCGCAAGGCGCTGGGGGAAACGCCATGAGCGACTATCTCGAACTCGCCATCCTGCCGTTTCAGCTGCCCTTCATGCAATATGCCTTCGTCATCACGCTGATGATCGCGGTGCCGATGGCGATGCTGTCCTGTCTTCTGGTGCTGAAGGGCTGGTCGCTGATGGGGGACGCGGTTTCCCATGCCGTGCTGCCGGGCGTGGTGATTGCCTATATCGTCAACATTCCGCTTTCCATCGGCGCCTTCATCGCCGGCATGATCTGCGCGCTCGGCACCGGTTTCATCAAGGAAAACAGCCGCATCAAGGAAGATACGGTGCTTGGCATCGTCTTTTCCGGCATGTTCGGGCTGGGACTGGTGCTTTACGTGAAGGTGCAGAGCGACATGCATCTCGACCACATCCTCTTCGGCGACATGCTGGGCATTGCGCCGTCAGACATGCTGGAGACCGGCCTGATCGCGCTTTTCGCCACGCTGTTCCTCGGCATCCTGCGCAAGGATCTGCTGGTCAATGCCTTCGACGCGCAGCATGCAAGGGCGATCGGGCTGCCGGTGCGCCTGCTGCATTACGGTCTGTTGATGGTTCTGTCGCTCACCGTGGTCGGGGCGCTCAAAGCGGTGGGCATCATCCTGTCTGTCGCCATGCTGGTGGCGCCGGGCGCCATCGCCTTCCTGCTCACACGGCGCTTTTCCGCCATGCTGCTGGTGGCCATCGTGGTGGCTGTCGCCTCCTCGCTGGCGGGCATATGGCTGAGCTTCCTGATCGACAGTGCGCCGGCCCCCACCATCGTGCTGTTCATGAGCCTTGCCTTCATTGCAACCTTCATCCGCACCACCTGGATGGCAAAACAAGTGGATGCCGCACGCGAAAGGCAGGTCTAGGCAACGATTTTTGCGGGCGAATGGAACATTTTCCCTTTTTGCGCGTCATTTTCCTGAGTTTGCGGCAAGGCGGCAAACTCAGGAAAATTAAAGCGAAAGGGGAAGCTCCATGCTGAAATGGGCTCTTATTTTCTTCGTCATCTCTTTGATCGCGGGTGTATTCGGCTTTACCGGTATTTCGGCAGCGGCGGCGGGCGTGGCCCGAATTCTGTTCTTCATCGCCGTGGTGATCTTCCTGGTCTTCCTCGTGCTTGCACTGATGGCCGGAAGCGCGGTCGTCTGAATGAAAAAAGGCGACCGGTTTGTGCCGGTCGCCTTTCCTCTTTTGCGTAAAAACCTTCAGCCCGTCCAGCCGCCATCGATCACGTGAATCTGGCCGGTGGTGAAACCTGCCTCGTCCGAAGCGAGATAGGTGACGAGGGCTGCGATTTCTTCCGGCGTGGCGATGCGTCCCATCGGCTGGCGGGCGATGAAATCCGCAAGCGCCTGTTCATAATTGCCCGTGGCCCGCAGGCGGTCATGCAGCGAGGGGCTATCGACCGTGCCGGGGCAAATGGCGTTGCAACGAATGCCCCTTGTGACGAAATCGGCGGCAATCGCCTTTGTCAGGCCCACCACGGCGGCCTTGGAAGCCGTATAGGCGAAACGGTTCGGCACGCCCTTCACGCTTGATGCCACCGAAGACATGTTGACGATCGCGCCCTTGCCCTTTTCCAGCATGCCGGGCAGGAAGGCGCGGCAGGTGCGATACATGGCCTTGGCATTGAGATCGAAGGAAAAATCCCAGTCCTTCTCTTCGCAGTCGAGAATGGTGCCGGCATGTACGAAACCGGCGCAGTTGAACAGCACGTCGGCATGGCCGATATCGGCCGCGAAGTCCTTGACCCCTTCCCCGTCAAGCACATTCAGCACTCGAGTTTCCGCGCCCTTGAGGGTCGAAAGCGCCTGCTCGTTGATATCGGTGGCGATAACCCGCGCGCCCAGCGATACGAACCGCTCCGCCGCCGCCCGGCCGATACCCTGACCGGCGGCGGTGATCACCACTGTCCGGCCGTTAAAATCCTGCACCATGAATAGCCTCCCGCTAAGGCGCGGCCACCCTTTCCGGATCGGCCGCTGAATTTGGATGATCTCAAATATGGATCGACAATTCATATGTAAACGCGGTATTCATATGGCGTCAAGCAAACTTGCGCGGTTCATCGCTATCGGACAAGCCTAATTTCAGGCGGACCTCTCAGCCGGCGACCAAGCGAACCATCATCGAGGCCAGATGACCGACGACGACAGCGAAAGATACCGCGCTCCCGCCCTCGACAAGGGCCTGGACATTCTCGAACTTCTGGCCCGCACCGATGGCGGGCTGACGCAGATCGAGATCGCCAAGGCCGTTGGCAAGAGCCCGAACGAGCTTTACCGCATGCTGGACCGGCTGGTACGCCGGGGCTATGTGCAGCGGCTTGAGGGGGATCGGTTTTCGCTGACGCTGAAGATGTTCGGGCTGGCGCATTTTCACGCGCCGATCCGCCGGCTCGTCTCTTTCGCTGCCCCCGTCATGCGTGATTTTTCCGCCAGCGCCGAACAGGCCTGCCATCTGGCCGTTTATGACCGCGGCAGCGTGGTCGTCATTGCCCAGCAGGAATCGTCCACCTATTGGGCCATGTCCATGCGGGTGGGGGCGCAGATGAGCCTGTTTCACACCGGCTCCGGCCATGTGCTGCTCGCCTTCCAGACCGACGCGCAGCGCGAGATCATGATCACCGAGCAGGTGCGCGGCAGCGGCGAAACCGTGCCTTCCGACCTCGCACAGCGGCTGCGGCAGGTGCGCAGCAACGGTTTTGAATCCATGGACAGCCTTCAGACCGCCGGCGTGCGCAATATTTCCGCCCCGGTGCTGACGCTGGACGGGACGGCGCTCGCCGTCATCACCTGCCCTTACATCACGCCGCTTGGCGGCAGGGCGCCCACAAGCGAGATGTGCGAAACTCTGATCCGCGATGCGGCAAGACGCATCTCCGAAGTGGTGACGGGAAATATCTGAAACGGACAAAAAAACGCGACCGGCAGGGACCCGATCGCGTTTTGAGTGACTGGAGATTTATATCTCCTAAACGTTGGGGGAACGCGGATGGTTCCCCCTTTTCTGTCAGGCCGCAGCCAGCGTCAGTTCCTTGCGGACCATCTCGCGCAGCGTCACCAGATCCTTGGCGAACAGGCGGATGCCTTCCGAGAGCTTCTCGGTCGCCATCGCGTCTTCGTTCATTGCCCAGCGGAAGGCCTTTTCGTCGAGGGACTTCAGCGGCTCGGGCTTGGCATTGTCAGGCGAAAGCTTGCGCTCGAGCTTGCCGGTGTCCTTGTCCAGTTCTTCCAGCAGCGCCGGGCTGATCGTCAGGCGGTCGCAACCGGCCAGCGCTTCGATTTCGCCGACATTGCGGAAGGATGCGCCCATGACGACGGTGCTGATGCCATTGGCCTTGTAGTAGTTGTAGATGCTGCGCACCGAAACCACACCCGGATCGGTCTCGGCGGTGTAGTTCTCGCCGGTCGACTTCTTGTACCAGTCGAGGATACGGCCGACGAAGGGCGAGATGAGGAAGACCTTGGCTTCCGCGCAGGCAATCGCCTGGGCCTGCGAGAAGAGGAGCGTCAGGTTGCAGTCGATGCCCTCGGACTGGAGAACCTCGGCCGCCTTGATGCCTTCCCAGGTGGAAGCAAGCTTGATGAGGATGCGCTCGCGCTCGATGCCGCGCTCCTTGTAGGCGGCAATGATGTGACGCGCCTTGGCGATGGAAGCTTCCGTATCGAAGGAGAGGTCGGCATCGACTTCAGTCGAAACGCGACCCGGAACGAGGCCGGCAAGCGCCGCGCCGACGGAAATGGCCAGACGATCAGCAACGGCGGCAACAACGGCGTCGGACTGGCCGCCCTGCTTCTTGCCCCATGCGACGGCTTCCTTCACTGCATCGGCAAATGCCGGGGTGCCGAGTGCCTTCAGAACGATGGTGGGGTTGGTGGTGCAATCCACCGGCTTCAGGCGCGCAACCGCCTCGATATCGCCGGTATCGGCAACGACCGTGGTGATGGCGCGAAGTTGTTCGAGTTTGGACGTCATATCGAATGATCCTTCATGATCTCTTGAAAACTTGCTCAGCCGTCATTTCGTTCCCGCACCATGGGTGCGCCCAAGGCCGAAATCGCGGTTTGTCCGGCTCCGACTATCGCAAGCGGCACGGTCGAAAGTCAAGACATTTGCGCATCGCAATTGACATAAGTTTCACGCCTGCGATACTCGGCCGCATCTGAGCGGATGGTGAAAAGTGTGAGTGGTTTTCGCCATGAATTCCGCTCGAACGATAAGAATGTCGATGAAGACGATGTCAGTCCGCATCGAAATGACATCGTCTTCATCGACCAAGAATGGCGGAAACCGTGGCGAAACTGAGAAGAGAAACCCATACGGCCTATTCGGAAGCGGCTTCGCTGAGGCTGCGCGCCGCGTGGCTCTATTATAATCAGGGCCTGACACAAAAAGATGTCGCCGAAAAACTGGGGATCAGCCGCTCGACCGTCATCCGCCTGCTCGACGAGGCGATGAAACGTTCCGAAGTGCAGATCTGGATCAATGAGGGCATCGAGGATTTCGTGGCGCTGGCCGGCCAGCTGGAGGCGGCCTACGGGCTGGACGAGGCCGTCATCATCCCCTGCCCCGGGAAGGCGAGCGCCGAAAGCACCGCCAAGGCCGTTGGCCTGGCGCTCGGGCAATTCCTCTCCGAGGTGGTGCCGAACGGCGCCACCATCGGCGTCGGCTGGGGCCGCACCATGACCGCCTCGCTTTCCAGCTTCCGCCCGCCGCGCCGGGAAAATTGCAAGGTCGTCTCACTGCTCGGCGGCATCGTCGCCGTGCACCAGACCAACCCGCTCGATTACACCTGGCGGCTGGCAAGTGCGCTCGGGGCGGAATGTTACATGTTTCTGGCGCCGCTCCTGGTGGATTCCGTCGAGACGAAACGGGCGCTGATCGAAAAATGCGGGCTCGCCACGCTTTATGATCTCGCCGAGACGCTGGATCTCGCCATCGTCTCCTGCGGCGATATCGGCCCACATTCCACCTCGCTCTCCGAAGGCTTCATCTCCAAGGAGACGCTGCGCGAACTCGTCGATGCCGGCTGCGTCTGCGACACGATGTTCAATTTCATCGATGCGGAAGGCCGCTCCGTCGATCATCCCATCAACCAGCGCGCCATGGCGATCGATCTCGATACGCTGCGCAAGGCCAAACACATCGTGCTCGCCTCCGGCGGCGCCCACCGCGCCGTTGCCATCCGCGCCACGATCAAGCGTATCGGGTGCAATACGCTGATCACCGACGAGGCGGCGGCACGGGCGTTGATGGAGCTGGTCTAGGCCTCATCAGGCCATTCGCGGGCGGACCTCACAAACACCGACGTCACCCTCGGGCTTGTCCCGAGAATCTGCAGCGTATTGATCTTATTCCACGTGACTAAATCCCCGGCATCGGCCTCCGCCGGCCCTGCCCGCACACTCCTCGTCCATTTCTCCGGCCAGGCCAAAGAACGGTCATGCGACGGCGCATCTTCCATGGTGGGTCTTGAGGTGAAGCTGGAACGATCGACCAAACTCAAACCTTGCCCGTTTCCCAGCCGAGCATCGCCCGCTTGCGGGTCAGGCCCCAGTGATATCCCGTCAGCGCCCCGCTTTTGCCGACGGCACGGTGACAGGGAACGACGAAGGACACCGGGTTGGCGCCGACGGCAGCACCAACCGCGCGGGAGGCGGTGGGCTGGCCGATATCGCAGGCGATGTGCGAATAGGTGACGGCGCGGCCCATCGGGATTTTGAGGAGGCTTTCCCAGACGCGCACCTGAAAATCCGTGCCGAGCAGCACGACACGCAGCGGCCTGTCCGCCGACCAGAGCGACGGCTCGAAGATGCGCGCGGCATAAGAGGCGGTCGCTTCGCGATCCTCGACATAATCCGCATTCGGCCAGCGGCCGGCCATGTCCTCGAAACAGGCCCGTTCCTCACCCGGATCGGCAAAGGCGCAGCCGGCAAGGCCACGATCGGTCACCATGACCAGCGCAAGACCGAAGGGCGAGGTGTGGAACCCGTAACGGATCGTCAGCCCGCCGCCCTTCGCCTTCCATTCGCCAGGTGACATGGCCTCATGGGTGACGAACAGGTCGTGCAGGCGTCCCGGTCCCGACATGCCGACCTCGATAGAGGTTTCCAGCAGCGGCAGGTCCTCCTCGCGCAACAGCCGCTTGGCATGATCGAGCGTCACGGCCTGCAAAAAGGCCTTGGGCGAAAGGCCGGCCCAGCGGGCGAAAGTCTTCTGCAATTGCGTCGGCGACTGGCCGAGCCTTGCGGCAATGGCTTCGAGGGAGGGCTGTTCGCGATAATCCAGCGTCAAAAGCTCGATAACCCCGCGCACCGTATCGTAATCCGAACCGATGGGGGTGATGTCTTCGTTCAGCATAATATTGGCGTTCATCGCAAATCTCCTAACGGGTAGGAGAAAACCATTAAAGCGACTTCGTCTCCACCCGTTTCTTGCGCCGTACTCAGTTTCTACCGTCATACCGGCCTCGAGCCGGTATCCAGCCAGCCCAAGTCCTTGGGCTGAAAGGAGTCTTTTCCGCCGCGCGGACGCGCGTCGGCTGGATTCCGGCTCAGGGCCGGAATGACGGAGGGAGAGCTGGACTATCCTCTTACATCCGCCGCCTGACAGTCGCGAGCGCGCCGCCGAAAGCTTTCGCGAAGCTCTCCCGGTCATCCGGGTTGAGAAACGAACCGATATCGGTCGCCCGCCCCTCGCCCGTCACATGCATGGAGACGATGCCGATCTCGTCGTGCCGCCTCACCCTGAAACGCGCCCAGAAGGGATTGAAGCGATGTTCCACCATCCGCCCGGCCGGAGAGAATTTGCGGATAGACAGGCTGGTGCGCGAGACGCTGACCTCTTCCCGCGCCTTCGCCGCCCGGTAGTTGGCGCGGAAGGCGGCATAAAGCAACAGAAAATCCAGCCCGAAGAATAGGCCGACGGGCCAGGCGCCGGTGGCGAGAAAGAAACCGCCATAAAGGAGACAGGCAAGCCCCGACAAAAGCAGCAGCAGCCGGAAGCCGCTTCTGCCCAGCGAGCGATGCGGCACGAGTTCCGCCGCGAAAATCGGCTGGTCGTTGAGCGTATCCACGTTGCTTTCCTTTGGGCGGGCTGGCTATAGATAGACCATGACAGTTGCCAAAAAACGATCCAGCACCCAAAGTTTGAAAAAGTCAAATCCGGCATCCGCGCGCAAGCCGGCGCGGGTGAAAACGGCCTATTCGAAGGACGAACTCACCGAGATCTTCCGCCGCTTTTCCATTCAGCGGCCGGAGCCGAAAGGCGAGCTGGAACATACCAATCCCTTCACCCTGCTGGTGGCCGTGGCGCTTTCGGCGCAGGCGACCGATGTGGGCGTGAACCGGGCAACGCGGGCGCTGTTCAAGATTGCCGATACGCCGAAAAAAATGCTGGCGCTCGGTGAAGAGCAGCTGATCTCCCATATCAAGACCATCGGCCTTTACCGCAACAAGGCGAAAAACGTCATTGCCCTGTCGCAGATGCTGATCGACAATTTCGGCGGCGAGGTGCCGAAAACCCGCGAGGAACTGGTGACCCTGCCGGGCGTCGGCCGCAAGACAGCCAATGTGGTGATGTCCATGGCCTTCGGCGTGCCCACGCTTGCGGTGGATACTCATGTCTTCCGCATTGCCAACCGGCTCTGTCTTGCGCCGGGCAAAACCCCTGACGAGGTTGAAGACCGGCTGATCCGCATCATTCCCGAACAATATCTGTTCCATGCCCATCACTGGCTGATCCTGCACGGACGTTATTGCTGCAAGGCGCGCAAGCCGGAATGCGAGCGCTGCGTGATCGCCGATATATGCAAGTCGCCGGAAAAGACCTTCGATATTCCGGCGCCGCTGGTCGAATTACCCGCGCAGCTGTTCGGTGCGGCCGGCGGCGAATGAAGGATCACGCCGGCTGACGGCCTTGTGCAGATGCACCATCATCGAGGCGGCGAAAAGCGGCGTCAAAAGGTTGAGGAACGGCACCGCCAGAAAGGCCGCGATCACCAGCCCGGCCATGAAGACGGTGGCGCGGTGTTTTGAGCGGAACTGCCGGGCTTCCTCGGGCGAGCGGAAACGCATGGCCGCGAATTCGAAGAATTCCCGGCCGAGCAGATAGCCGTTCACCAGAAAAAACGCGATGAGATTGACGCCCGGCACGAGAAGCAGCAGGAGCGCGACAAGGTTGCCGGCAATGACAACACCAAAGAACTTGATCGATGACAGCACGGCTTCGCCAACGGGCATCGCCTGACCGGGCGGATCGTCGGGATAGGTCTTTTTTTCCACCACCTCGGCGACATCGTCGAGAAACAGACCGGCAATGACGGCGGTGACGGGCGAGATGAGCAGTGCCAGCGCCAATGCCAGCCCGATGCCGGCAAAAATGGCGAAAACGAAGGTCAGCCAGCCCGCCCAGTCCGGCACGCCGGGTATCAGCGTATCGATCCACGGCAGCGCGAAATAGATGAAAATGGAGCGGATGGCGAACCACAGCGCCGCCAGAACGAGAAGCGTCAGCCCCAGCACCTTCCAGAACACCGACCGGGTCTCGGCGGCAAAGAGATTTTGAAATGCCAGCCGCGCCGCATCAAAAATCATTCGGAACTCCCCTGAACCTATCCGCGTTTAAAACCTTCGACCAAACGACAGATAAGAACTGGCCCTCCGCTCTGCAAGACAGAGGGATACGGCGCCAAACGTCTGAAATTAAACCGGAGATGGAATTTCCCTTGAATAAAAGATATCTCTAAAATATAATAATCCATCTATGATAATTCGCATTCCGGTCCGGTGGAGGACAAGGCCGGAAAAGCTCGCCCCCACCGTCAAATCGCGGTTCGCACGCCTTTTTGCGGGGCGCGCGGATGCATCATCGTTCAATAAAGACAATAAAGAGGCGTTGGTGGAAAAGCTGTTGTTGAACCTGACCCGTGCCATGAAGGCAGGCACGCCTTCCGAGCGCAAGATCGCCAAATATCTGATCGAGCATCTGGACGAATTGCCCTTCGAAACAGCGCAGACGCTGGCCGCCAAGCTCAGCCTGAGCCCGATGACGGTTGGACGTTTCCTGCGATCGCTGGGATACCGGCAATTCAGCGATATCCGCGCCGATCTGCGCCATGCCGAAGAAACGGCCGGTGCGGACCAGCCCGCCATGATCGACGGTGACGAGCGCCAGCCCAATCCTTTTTCGCAACTCCTGTCGCAGCAGATTCAGGCCATACAGGCCGCTTTCGACATGACAGCGCAACCGATCTGGCGTCTTGCGATGAGCGAAATCGCCGCCGCCGCCGATGTTTTCCTGGCAACGTCCCCGGAAGGTCGCGGCGCCACGCGGCACTTCCATGGACGGCTGCTGGAATGCCGCGGACATGTGCAATATCTCGGCAGCGACAGCGCCGCCTACGTGGCCCTTTGGGATTTCGATCCCGGACAGACACTTCTCGTCATCATGGATTGCGGCGGCAGTCTCGCACCGCTTCAGCACCTTGCGGCCACCGCCCGCAGGAGCGGCTACCGGACGCTGCTCATCACCACGCGGTTTTACGAATGGGGACCCGAAAGTGCCGATCTCTGTCTTGCCATGCCACAGGCCCAGAACGGCGGACAGGGCCTGCTGCAACTCGTCTCCCTCCTGGAATTCACCCTTTGCGCCCTTAACGCCGGCGCCGATGACAGCGGCAGGGCAAGGGCAAAGAACCTGACGGCCCTGAAGCGTTCGTTACGCAGTTGATTGCGCTTTGCGAGCGATAGGGATCGAAGGATCGAGCGGTTGCCGCGCATTTCTTCTCCCCGGCGGGGAGAAGAAATGCGCGGCAACCGTCAAAGCCTGCCACTACCCTTTAGAAAATCAGAGGCTTTCCAGTTCCTGGCGATGGCGATGCATGGCGAGAAACCGGCGATAATCCCGCTCGTAATGCGCGGCGAGCGCCGGATTGCCGGAGATTTCGGCATTGCCCGGATACATGGCGCCCCCCGCCGCCGCGAGGTTCGCATGCACGCCGCCGGCTGTCGCCGCCGTCATCGCCGTGCCGAGCAGCACGGCATCGGCCGTGGCGGGAACCACGATACGCTTGCCCGTCACGTCAGCATAAAGCTCCATCAGCAGCGGGTTCTTCACATGCCCGCCGGTGACATGCAGGCTTTCCACCGCATAACCGAAGCGTTCCATGGCATCGAGCACATGACGCGCGCCGAGCGCGATCGCCACGGCCGTGCGCCAGTAAAGACGGCAGAGACTGTCGAACGACGTATCCAGCGTCAGCCCGCTGATGACGCCGGCCGCATGCGGATCGGCAAGCGGCGAGCGGTTGCCGTGGAAATCCGGCAGCACATGCAGCCGCTCGGCAAAGGCCGCGCCCTCGAGCGCGCGCAATTCCGTCACCCGCGTCACGATGCGGGCATGCAACGCCGTATCCGGCTCACCGCCCGCCGCATGCATGCGCACGATATGGTCAAGCAACGCGCCGGTGGCCGATTGTCCACCCTCCACCAGCCAGTGGCCGGGCAGGATCGCCTGCCAATAGGGACCCCAGAGACTATGGCCCGGCATCGGCTGCTCCGACATGGCGACGAGGCAACTCGACGTGCCGGCGATCAGCGCCACATGCCTGCCGACATTGTCAGAAAGGCATCCGCCGAGCGCACCCAGCGCGCCGGCATAGGCATCGATCATGCCCGCCGCCACCTGACAGCCGGTATCGAGGCCGAGTTCAGCGGCAGCTTCGGGTGAAAGCGGGCCGATGCTTTCCCCTGGCATTACCGTGGTCTCCGGCAGGCCGGCCCGCTCCTTCAGATCGGCAAGCCCCGCCAGTTCCAGATAATCCGCCTGCCAGCCGGGATTTTCCTGCGCCAGAAAATTCCACTTCGCGGTCTGCGTGCAATTTGAGCGCCTCGTTGAACCGGTCGCTTTCCACGTCAGGAAATCCGCCAGATCGAAGGCGAAGGACATGCGCGCCCAGCTTGCCGGCATATGTGTCTTCAGCCACATCAGCTTCGGCATCTGCATTTCCGGCGAGACGCTGTTGCCGGCGAAATCCAGCACCCGGTGGCCGGACGCCGTCAGCCGGTCGGCCTCCGATATCGCCCGGTGATCCAGCCAGACGATGGTGTCGAACCGGTCTTGCCCCGTCACGGAAACGGAAACCGGCTCCCCGCCTTCATCGCGGATGACGAGTGAGCAGGTGGCGTCAAAACCGATGGCCGCGATGCTCTGCGGCAAAACGCCGGCATCGGCAAGGGCCGCCTTCACGGCGATGCAGACCGCGTTCCATATGTCGGTGGAATCATGCTCGGCGTGGTTTTCACGCGGCCGCTGCATCAGGATCGGATGGGTGGCGCGGGCAAGCAGCCGGCCGGCCGGATCGAAAATGCCGGCCCGGGCGCTGGCGGTGCCGACATCGACAGCGACGAGATTTTGACGCATCAAGACTGCAATTCCATCCCTTGCGCAACGACCTCCGGACGGCAGCAGGCAGAGTCCCGCTCAGCCTGCATCGCGTTCCGCCCGCCTGTCAAAACCGCCCTTCCCCACATAATGGCCGACAAGTTGGACCAAATCCGGCATGGCGTCAAACACGGCATCCGCCCCAAGCCCGGCGATCTTTTCACGGAATGCGGGAAAGCGCGCGTGCGAACCGCCGGTGAAGGCAAAAACGCCCATGCCGGCTGCTTTTGCCGCGGCAATACCGGCCGGACTGTCCTCGATCACGATGCAGTGACGCGGATCGGCGCCCATCTGGCGCGCCGCATGCAGGAAGAGATCGGGTGCCGGCTTGCCGTTCTTCACCATGGTGGCGCTGAAGACATGCGGCTCGAATTTATCGATCAGCCCGGTCAGCCCCAGCGAATAACGGATGCGTTCCGGCTGGCTTGAGGAGGCGACGCAGCGCCGCAGCGGCAGGAGCCTGTCCAGCGTTGCGGCAATGCCGTCAATCGGCCGAAGCTCGGTGCGGAAACGCTCGAACAGCGTCGCCCGCATATGGTCGAGGAAATCGATATCCGTTTCGACACCGTAATCCTCGAATAGCGTCGCCGTCATGCTGGCGACGCTGCGGCCGAGAAAGCGCTCATAGGCCTCTTCCTCTCCCATCGTCACACCGAGATGGGAGAGCATATCGAGAAGGACGGAGATGGAGACCGGCTCGCTATCGACGAGAACGCCGTCGCAATCGAAAATCAAAAGAGGTCCGGTCTCGTCTTCCATCTCATGGTCACTTTTCAGCCAGCTTGTCATCCAGATAAAGCTGCAAGGTCTTCGCCGTGCCTTGTTGCCACAGCGTCTTCAATGCATGGGCAAAGCGTTTACGGAAAAGCTCCGATTCGGCAACCTCCCCGAAAATATCGTCGAAGACGAGGAAAGCCGCAGGATCATCCTTGGCCTTGATGGCGGCCGCCTGCAAACGCTCGGCGCTCGCATCGTTGAAGGTGATTTCCTTGCCGCTGTCGGACGTGCCGTAGAAATAACGGCACCACAGGGCAGACACCAGCGAAAGGCCGACGATATCCTCGCCGCGCGCCAGCCGATCGGCGGTGGAAGGCAGGATGAATTTCGGCTGGCGGTTGGAACCGTCCTGCGCCAGACGCGGAATGGTGTCGCCGATTTTCGGATTGAGGAAACGCCGTTCGATCAGCCCGAAATAATCGGCAAGATTTGTATCGGGAACCGGCGGGATGACCGGGATGATCTCTTCATTCTCAAGCTTTGCCAGAAATGCCCGGATCAGCGGATGTTCCATGGCCTCATGCACGAAATGAATGTCGAGCAAAGCCGCCGGATAGGCGATTGCCGCATGGCCGCCATTGAGGATGCGGATTTTCATGTGCTCATAGGGCGCAACATCGGTGACGAACTGCACGCCGGCCTTTTCAAGTGCGGGGCGACCGGCGGGAAAATTATCCTCCATCACCCATTGCTTGAACTCCTCGCAGAAGACCGGCCAATTGTCGTCGATGCCGAAATCGTCGCGGGCGATTGTGCGTTCGCGCTCGCCGGTAGCAGGCGTAATGCGGTCAACCATGGAGTTGGGGAAAGCGACGTTTTCGCCGATCCAGTTGGCAAAGGCCGGATCGGACAGGGCCGCCAGCCCGACCACGGCATTTTTCGTGACCTTGCCATTATGCGGAATGTTGTCGCAGGACATGACGGTGAAGGGTTGCAGCCCCTTGTCCCGCCGCGCCTTCAGCCCGGCGACGATGAGACCGAACACGGTTTTCGGCGAAGCCGGGTTCTTCCCGTCTTCGGCAATGGCCGGATGCTGCGGGTTGAAGGAACCGGAAGCATCGATGAAATAACCACCCTCGGTAATCGTCATCGAGACGATGCGGATCTTCGGATCGGCGAGCGTATCGATGATGGCCTTGGTGTCGCCGACCTGCAGAATGTCGATCATCGGCCCGGTAACACGCGCACCGGTACGGTTATTGTCCTGTTCCACGACAGTGGTCAGGAAATCCTGCGCCGCAAGCTTTTCGCGCATCACCGCATCCGACGGCAGCACGCCCGCACCGATGATGGCGAAGTCATGGTCCGTGCCCGTATTGAACAGATCATCCAGATAGACCGCCTGATGGGCGCGGTGGAAATTACCAACGCCGAAATGCACGATGCCGGCGGAGAGATCAGCACGGGAATAGGCCGGAATCGCCGCCGTTTTTTGGGCTTCGTCAAGCGTTGCGAGGGAGAGTTTGCATGTCATGTCACGATCCTCGAAGGGGAAACGTTGTTCGTGCCGGTCACCGGGAAACCCCGGTGGTCAGCTCATCCAGTTGCCGCCATCGACATTGTAGGTCTGGGCGACGATGTATTCGGCTTCATCGGAGGCAAGGAAGACCGCCATGCCGGTCAGGTCTTCAGCACGGCCCATGCGGCCGAAAGGTACGGCCTCGCCGACCAGCCGCTTCTTTTCGCCGGCCGGGCGGTTTTCATATTTCGCAAACAGTGCATCCACGCCGTCCCAGTGCTCGCCATCGACCACACCCGGCGCAATCGCATTGACGTTGATGCCGTGCTTGATGAGATCGAGCCCCGCCGATTGCGTGAGGCTGATGACAGCGGCCTTGGTGGCGCAATAAACCGCCACCAAGGCCTCACCGCGCCGGCCCGCCTGGCTTGCCATGTTGATGATCTTGCCGCCTTTTCCCCGAGCAATCATTGTTTTTGCGGCGGCCTGCATCATGAACAGCGTGCCGGATACGTTGATCGAAAACAGCCGCTCGTAGCTCTCGCGTTTGATCTCGACAATCGGTGCGAGGTCAAAGAGTGCGGCATTGTTGATGAGGATATCGAGCCCGCCCGCCTGGCCTTCCACGGTGCGGATGGCGGTGTCGATGGAATGCTGTTTGGTCACATCGAGTTCGACGGCATAGGCGTTCTCGCCGATCTCTCGGGCGGTCCTGCTGGCCCGCTCGAAATCGATGTCGGCGATGGCGACCGTCGCACCCTCGCGCAGATAGGCTTCGGCGAAGGCGCGGCCGATACCGCGTGCCGAGCCGGTTATCAGCGCGGATTTGCCCTCCAGTCTCCCCGTCATATTGCCACCCCCTTCTCATCAAACCTGTGTATCTTGGTCTCGTCGGGGGTGATGAACACGGCATCGCCATGCCTGCATTCGAACTCGCCGTCAGTGCGGGCGGTGATCGGGCCGATGCCTGACACCTCGAGATGCAGGAAGGTATCCGATCCGAGATGTTCGGCAACCGTGACCTTGCCCTGCCACAGCCCACTTTCCTTCGACAGCAGCAGATGCTCAGGCCGCACACCGGCGGTGGTGGCGTTCTTGCTGCGGGCAAAATCACCGGTGATGAGGTTCATGCGTGGCGAGCCGATAAAGCCGGCGACGAAGAGGTTGGCGGGGGTGCGGTAAAGCTCCATCGGCGAGCCGACCTGCTCGATATTGCCGCGGTTGAGGACGACGATCTTGTCGGCCATGGTCATGGCCTCCACCTGGTCGTGGGTGACGTAGATCATCGTTGTCTTCAGCGTGTTGTGCAGCTCGGAGATTTCCAGCCGCATGGTGCCGCGCAGCGCCGCATCGAGGTTGGAGAGCGGCTCGTCGAACAGGAAGGCTTTCGGTTCGCGCACGATGGCGCGGCCGATGGCGACGCGCTGGCGCTGGCCGCCCGACAGCTGCGAAGGCCGGCGTTCGAGATAATCGGTGAGGTTCAGCACCCGGGCGGCATCTTCCACCTTTTTGTCGATCACCGCCTTGTCGAGCTTGGCCATCTTCAGCGGGAAGGCGATGTTGTTCCTGACACTCATATGCGGATAAAGCGCATAGGACTGGAACACCATGGCAAGGCCGCGCTCGGCCGGGGCCTTTTCGGTGGCGTCATTGCCGTCGATGACGATCTTTCCGCCGGAGACGTCCTCCAGCCCGGCGATCAGCCGCAACAGCGTGGACTTGCCGCAGCCGGAGGGGCCGACGAAGACGACGAACTCGCCGTCGTTGATATCAAGATCGATCGACGGGATGACTTTCGCCTCACCGAAGAGCTTGGACACGTTCTGAAGGGAAATGCTGCCCATGTTTGTCGTTCCTTATTTCACGGCGCCAAAGGTCAGGCCACGCACGAGTTGTTTCTGCGAGAACCAGCCGAT